>JALQUJ010000190.1 GCA_023263825.1 Porticoccus sp. | reverse complement strand
ATTTACTGAAGCCTAACTCCACTTTTAATTGGCGAATCGCTTCAAGAAATGGCTGTGATTCAATATCACCGACGGTACCGCCTACTTCAACAATAGCGACATCATAACCTTCACCACCAGCTAGAATTCGACGTTTAATTTCGTCAGTCACATGAGGAATTACCTGAACAGTACCCCCCAGATAATCACCGCGACGCTCACGACGCAAAATAGTCTCGTACACTTTACCGCTGGTAAAGTTATTGCGTTTGCTCATTTTTGAAGAGAGAAAACGCTCATAATGCCCAAGGTCAAGATCTGTCTCGGCACCGTCTTCGGTAACAAACACTTCGCCATGTTGAAATGGACTCATCGTACCTGGATCAACATTCAGGTAGGGATCCAACTTGAGAATGGTCACATTGAGGCCATGTGCCTCAAGAATTGTGCCCAGTGATGCCGAGGCAATACCCTTCCCGAGAGAGGATACAACACCGCCTGTAACAAAAATATAACGCGTCATTTAGACCCTTCCGACCACATTGAATACAACTTTTAAACATGCCGAACAGCAGGTATATCTTTGAAAAGAAAGGATTTATAGAGTATTACAACAGTAAGAATTAACTGTGTAACCAAGTGATGCCCATCTCCATGAAGATGGGATGCCAGACTACCAGAAAGCTACTCCTCTCTCAATCAATAAAAGGGCTCAATTAAAATTACAGGTTCGATACTATTAAGGTAAGAGTTATTGAGTAAGGTAAGAGCTATTGAGTAGGGTAAGAGCTATGTAGGAAAACGCCACTGCAATACAGCACCCTGCTCTTCTTCAGATACCGAGAACTCATCACATACCCATAAATCACCGACAGCAGCTAGCTGATCCTTTACATAAATTAATGGCACCCGGTTACGCAACCAAGGCTCAAGTCCGTATTCCTGAAACAATTTTTTTAAGGTGTTTGATCCGCTTCGACCAGTGGGCTTACAGCGTTCACCGCCACTACGAAAACGAATATTCACCCCGTCCTCAGGAATTCGTAATCCTTTACCTTGTTCTTTTGTCACACTCAGTTCACTGCCATCGGGCAAAGCTAAAGAAGATTTAACATCCCAATCCAATTGTTTATTCAGTAAATCAGACAATTGCTCAGAGTGTTCACCTTCTATCAATGAACTAAAATTCTCTGGTAATAAATGCAAGTGTTTTTGATATCGTCGTAACTGCCCTCCACCCCAACTAACCAGTGGTTCAGCATCCTGGCGAGCAGGTAATAATTCATGTAACACAGTATCGACAATACGATGACCCGGTTGAGGTAATTGGTGCTGTCCCGCCCAGTGTCGCAAAAGATTGGCTTGTCGCGACACCTCCAGAGCCATAAATGGCTCAAGGGCAATACTCCAACCAATTCGCTCAGAGCGCTCATAAACTGCAGCTAAATCCTGTGCTGCAAGCATAATCGCCAGTTGATCTGTATCTGCACATAAAGCAGCGCTATGGGTAATCCTTGCGGCATAATCAGGCCAGCGTTCTGCTAATACCGGCACCACTTTCTGACGTAAAAAATTGCGGTCAAAGGTAATGTCCTTGTTACTTTCATCTTCAATCCACTTTAATTCATTGGCAACGGCATAATCCTCAAGCTCCTTTCGAGAAAAGGGCAACAATGGACGCAAAATGTCACCAGCCCCCAAAGGTCGATTCATAGGGATACCAGCTAACCCCTTTGTGCCTGTACCGCGTAACAATCGATATAAAACTGTCTCCACCTGATCATCCGCATGGTGAGCTAACAGAAGTAAATCTCCTTCTCCTAATATTTGTTCAAATACACCATAACGTGCTTCCCGAGCCGCCTGCTCAAGTCCCTGCCCGGTATTTTCAACAGTTACAGGTTTAGCCACCATTGGCACTCCCAACTCATCACAACAGGCTTGGCAATGCTGTTGCCAGCTGTTTGCATTAGATGACATCTGATGATTGATATGAATGGCGGTAATGGATTCATTACCTAGTAACTTGACCAGGGCATGAAGCAATACATGAGAATCCAGACCACCGCTGTAACCTACATAACAATGACCCGCAGCTCTAAGCTTTGGATGGTGAGGTGCAAGATAATCGGAATCGAATGACATTAGGCTCAACAACTAAAAAATTGACAGACAACATAACTCAGAAGTCAAAACAAAAACAATGAACAAACGCATACTATTCACCATGCAATTAATTTATTGACATAGACTGCTTGTCTTCCATTCACTCTTTTCATTAGGGTTGATAGTGTCATGGCATCATCTGGTGGTTCAGCAATAATATGTATATGGTTTGTCATCAAGCACCATGCATAGAGTTTTACCCCTAGTTCCTTTTTCCATTCTTTCAGATTTTCCAAATAGTATTGGTAGTCCTGATCAGCTAAAAATACAGCTTTCCTGTTGTGCCCTCTCTGTACAATATGGTGCGGGCAATATCAACCCTATTGAGGGTGGTGTTTGGAGTGAAAAAGTCGCTGGCACCAATGCTATTGGTACAGCATTAGCTGCAGCCGAGCCCGTACAACTCTGTGGCGCTGAGCACTTTTGTGCTGGAATTAAGCATTGGACTTGTTCTGCCGATGTGATTCGCGACCCCCACGATGGCATGATTTTAGGTGCTGTAGACCTTTCTGGTTTAACCGATGCTTACCAAAGTAATGCCCTGGATTTTGCTATTATGGCAGCCCGATTAATTGAAGCTAATTTAGCCAGTGATTATTTCCGTTCCCGCGAGCGTGCTATTGAGGCAACTAAAACTATGTTTGATGGCTGGAAAAATCAAGGGCTCTTAGCCTTTGACCGAAGAGGAAGGCTGGTCAAAGCCAATCAGTTCGCTCACAGGGCCCTTGAAGAGCTAGGGGCAGACTTATTGATCACCCCACAATACCGTGTACCTGCATTGGACCTTGATGCACCTTCATCAGCAGAATCCATAGCCTCCATTACTCCAGAATGGCTAAAAACGCCTTTGCGACTACCGATCAAGCTAAAGGATGTTGAGGTTGGAACCCTGGTCGTACTTTCTGTAAATAGCTAACCTTGCGCAGCTAACCTATAGAAAACCTAAAAAATCAAGAATTACCGTAACTCATCAAGCGCTGGTAACGATTTTCTAATAGCTCATCAAGAGGCTTCTGCTGAAGATCATTCACCTGAACAATTAACCGCTGCTTTAGCGTTTCTGCCATGGTTTCTATATCACGATGTGCACCTCCCAGTGGCTCAGGGATAGTTTCATCAACAATGCCCAAATCCTGTAGCACAGAGGATGTTACCCCCATGGCTTCAGCTGCATCAGGCGCTTTTTCTGATGTCTTCCAAATAATATTGGCACAGCCTTCTGGCGAGATAACGAAGTACGTGGAATACTGCAACATATTGAGGTAATCACCCACGCCGATAGCCAATGCACCACCAGAGCTGCCTTCACCAATTACAGTACAGATCATCGGTGTTTTCAGTCGAGACATTACCGCCAAATTTTGAGCAATAGCTTCACTAATACCACGCTCTTCTGAATCAATGCCAGGGTACGCCCCGGGTGTGTCAATAAGTGTCAAAACTGGCATTTTAAAACGCTCGGCCATTTCCATCAGGCGCATCGCTTTGCGGTAACCCTCAGGTTTAGGCATACCAAAATTGCGGTAAACTTTTTCGTTCACCCCTCGACCTTTTTCCTCACCAATGACCATAACAGGCTTGCCATCAAGGCGTGCGACACCACCGACAATCGCTGAATCATCACCAAAATGACGATCACCATGGAGTTCGTCAAAATCGGTAAAAATTCGATTGATATAGTCTATGGCATAAGGGCGTTGTGGATGCCTTGCCACTTGTACGATCTGCCAGGCACTGAGGTCTGAGTAGATTTTTTCGGTCAGCTTATGGCTCTTATCCCGGAGTTTGGCAACTTCGTCAGTAATATTGAGTCCATTGTCGTTACCCACCAACTGTAGCTCTTCAATTTTGGCTTCCAGCTCTGCAATGGGTTGTTCAAAGTCCAGGTAATTCAGGTTCATAATGCCTTTCTATCCGTAGTGTATGTCTGTGGTATAGCTCAGGTTAGGTAACCAGTTAAAAACTAATTATAGCCGTTGGTAAATATTTTTTGCTATGTACTAACTGGTGTCCAATTGTACTGAGAGAACAAAATAATTGATAGCCAGAAAGCTGTAGCTTTAAAACCTTAAATGCACACAATCGGTACCAAACTTTTCCCTTAGTTTATGGAGCAAGTCATCTTCAGGGGCCATTAACCACTGCTCACCCAAAGCAATTTCCCCTACGGCATAGCCATTGCTATAGCGTATTCGAATAGGACAGCTTCCCTGTTGATACGGAGCCATAATATCTGAAAACTGCTCAAGACCAGAGCCACTCAGGCTTTCTTCACCTGCATCTATGGTAATGCCTTTAAGATAATTAACCCTTGCTTCATAGAGGTTTTTCACCTGATCTGCCCGCATTTTTAGGCCGCCAGTATAGCCATCTTCTGATATCTGCCCTTCTACTACCAGCAGGGCATCTTTAACAATTTTATCCCGGTATTCTTTAAATGTATCGGCAAAAATTGCTACTTCTATCCGGCCACTTTTATCATCCAGGGAGACAATGGCCATATTGTCACCACGACGGGTTTTTATCACACGTAAACCAACGACCAACCCAGCCACAAGTTGCTTATTTTTATCTGGTTTAAGATCAATAATCCTGTGTTCGACAAAATGAGTCAGTTCTTCTCTATACTCATCAATAGGATGACCCGTAAGATACAAACCTAGGGTATCTTTTTCGCCATTTAATCGTTCTTTAGGGGTACCACTGCGCACCCCTTGAAAGCTTTGGTAGCCAATTTCTGGTGCACTTTCCCTAGGTGTTGCACCAAACAAATCCGTCATACCGCTCTTGGTATTCCGGGCATACTGTTCTGCCATTTTTACCGCTTCTTCCATAGCGGCAAGCATCACTGCACGACGATATCCAATTTCTCCCTCTGGTCCTATGTTATCTAGGGCCCCAGAGCGAATCAGTGCTTCCAAAGCCCGCTTATTGACCTTGCGGCCGTCTACTCGCGCACAGAAATCAAATAAATCCCTAAACTCACCACCCTCGTTTCGGGCGACAATAATACCCTCTACCGGCCCTTCACCAAGCCCCTTAATGGCACCGAGGCCATAGATCACTTCACCTTGTTCAGAAACCGTAAAAGAGAACTCTCCACGATTTACATCGGGTGGTAATAAAGGCAAGTTCAGCGCATTACATTCATCGATAAGTGTCACAACCTTGTCGGTGTTTTGCATATCTGCCGATAACACAGCAGCCATAAATTCCGCAGGGTAATGTGCCTTTAACCAAGCCGTTTGATAGGCGAGAAGCGCATACGCAGCAGAATGCGATTTGTTAAAGCCATAGCCGGCAAACTTTTCTACCAGGTCAAAAATTTTGATGGCCAGGTCAGGATCAACCCCCTGATTCTTAGCACCGTCCTGGAAAATTTTCCGTTGCTTGGCCATTTCTTCAGGCTTTTTCTTACCCATGGCACGGCGCAGCATATCTGCACCACCCAGAGTATAGCCCGCCAGAACCTGAGCGATTTGCATCACCTGTTCTTGATAAACAATAACGCCATAGGTTGGCTCAAGTACCGGCTTTAAGGTTTCGTGTTGAAACTTCGCATCGGGATAGGCCACTTCCGCTCGGCCATGTTTACGGTTGATAAAATCGTCTACCATGCCCGACTGCAATGGCCCGGGACGAAACAGTGCCACCAAAGCTACAATGTCCTCAAAACAACTGGGCTCAACGCGCTTAATCAGGTCTTTCATTCCACGAGACTCAAGCTGAAACACTGCTGTAGTTTCTGCTCGCTGCATTAAGCCATAGGTGGCCGGATCATCCAGAGGGATTGCTTCTATGGTCATGGGCTCTTCAGCGGCACGCTGTCGCCGTTGATTCACCATTTTTACAGCCCAATCGATAATGGTGAGTGTACGCAATCCCAGG
>JALQUJ010000128.1 GCA_023263825.1 Porticoccus sp. | reverse complement strand
CGCTGATTGCATTAATTCGCAATCAACTAGAGGTTATTTCGTTTGATCCTTATGAGTTGGGTTGCTTGATTGGTGGTTTGGAACAATTTTTCTATCCAGAAGAGGAGCAGGAATCCACCATAACTCAAACTTCTGCACCTGAAATTAAAGAAAACAAAATTGTTGATTTAAACGAGCTGCCAGTAGAAAACGAGGATGCTGAGAGAGAGACTGCTCAGTTGCATTCAGAAACAACGAGTACTGATAAATCTAATTCTTCTCAGCCTGATAGGGCTAAAGTAAGGCCACCCGTTTCTGAAGCTTTGATGAAAGAAGTTACGGTTGAAACACTAAAGGCAAATATTCCAGGCAGCCCTGAAAAAGAAGATGTTCATGATGAGCCAGTTGAAGATGAATTTATCAAGATTGCCAGTGCGCTTGGCCGTGGTTCATGGGTAGACTTTATGGATAGAGAGCCGCCAAACCGCCGCTGTAAGGTTGCCGGTATTATTTCTCCTCCAGGAAAATACATCTTTGTAAACCGTCAGGGTAAAAAAGTGGTAGAAATGAGCCAGAATGCTGTTGCCGCTGGGCTTAAAGATAATAAATTAGTTGTTGTTGAGAGTGTTCGTATGTTCGATAAGGCGCTTGAGCAAGTTATTAAGGGTATTCGTACTAATCGTAAAGTGCACTAAATATACTCCAGTAGTCTTTTTCCAAAAAAGTGCTTTGAGCTCAAATTGATCCAAGGGGTTGGGGCGCTTTTTTATGATGTAAACGGGACAGCACCAAATTAAAGAAAATTCGTTTAGCTGTCTATCTCATCATTGTAATCCTTGCTTATATCCCGAATTAATTTCACACTCTAGGCGTACTATGTCTGAGCTTTTTTTGGGTGTGTAAATGATTGATGATCATGGTTGGCTTGTTGATGCCCGTATAATATCTTCCCCTAACCATAACGACCGTTCTAACCCTCTAGATGTTTCCCTGTTAGTGATTCACAACATTAGCTTGCCACCTCAGCAGTTTGGTAGTTCATATATTTGTGATTTTTTTACCAACTGCCTGGATGCCAGCGAGCACCCTTACTTTAAAGAAATAGCAGATCTTCAGGTCTCCTCTCATTTATTGATAGATCGCGCAGGTAAAATCACGCAGTTCGTATCTTTTGATAAGCGTGCCTGGCACGCAGGGAATTCTTGCTTTGACGGGGTCGATAACTGCAATGATTATTCCATAGGCATCGAATTGGAAGGAGCTGATGAAATCCCTTATACCGATGAGCAGTACCAGTCATTGGTTGTAGTTACACAGCTATTAATGGCACATTATCCTACAATAACAAAACAGCGTATTGTCGGGCATAGTGATATATCCCCAGGTCGAAAAACCGACCCGGGCCCTGCATTTGACTGGCAACGTTATTATTCGGATCTTGATTAAGGTCTACGTTGCTGAATGAGTGTTATCAGGTTGTTGTTCCATGAGTGGAGACTGAAATGAAATTTATCATAATCGTCATTGGTATTTTGTTGCTCCAGCGGATGGG
>JALQUJ010000180.1 GCA_023263825.1 Porticoccus sp. | reverse complement strand
AATTTCGCGCTCGACTTGCATGTGTTAGGCCTGCCGCCAGCGTTCAATCTGAGCCATGATCAAACTCTTCAGTTTAATCTTTTACCTCTACCTCCCCTCAAAAGAAAGTCGATAAGAGGGAGCAGTTTCACAATAACTTGTGGTACTACTCAAAACTTAGCTCAAACACTTTTGCTTACCAAAATTTGAATTGATGAGTTACTTGCGTTTGATGATTCGTTGTCACTTGAATCGTCTCAGCAAGCACCCACACGCATTATCTGATCAATTGTTAAAGAACGTTGCTCTCTAGGAGCGGGCTGCGCATTCTACTGATCGCCGCCTTAATGTCAACAAATTCGTATGATTTAATCTAAAAAAATTAACATCAAACTTTCGTTAACTGGCCGCTTCAGATCGTGCTTGAAGCGGGCTGCGCATTCTAATGGTTAGCGCTTTAATGTCAACAATATTTAGAGCACTTTTTTATTAAAAATTTCTATACTTAAATACTGCTAACAAGCCGCTTACGGTGTACCTCGAAGCGGACGCGCATTCTAGCGCTTCACACCTTGTTGTCAACGGCTTTCTGCAAAACTTTACGTAAAAAAAAGTTTATCCTTAAAACGCCTCTCACAAGATCTCGAAAGTTAGGTGTTATCCCTAAATCGAGGCGCGCATTCTATCGTCTCATTTCAACCCGTCAACGGTTTTTTAGGTTTTATTTTTATGAAACATCTAGCTGGATATAAAACAATCAATTTTGAAGCAAGTTCAGCCATAATCTACAAAAAAAGCTTGGCTCTTCAGCCAAGCTTTCCTATGCAAGTATTTTACTACTGATACGGTCAGGTCAACTCAAATAAGTGGTGCTTTTTCTTGCCCAACTTAACCATGAAAAAACGGCCATAAAGAGCATTGCCAGAGCTAAAACATTCGACAGCCTTCATATTATCTGCAGCACCTTTTTCCTTACCATTAATAATGACAGCATTCCGACCCAAAGCATCCTTAACCTCTCGCCCGGCCTTAACCATACCGCAATCAGCAAATAGACTTGTCAGTGGGCGACCATCCAATTCTTCTTTGCCAAGGTCACTCGACGGCATACCATCCTGCTTTAGTTGCTCCAAATCTGCTTCTGTGAGCGACTCCAAGCCACTAGTCCCATCAAAAAGGGACTCGGTGATACGTACTGCAGCTTCCAGGCCTTCCTCACCATGTATCAGATTTGTGACCTCTCTAGCCAAGATACCCTGACCTGTCTTTCGCCCCTGTATTTCACTATCCGTTTTTTCTATCTCCTCGATTTCCCTTATAGAGAGAAAAGTAAAATAGCGAAGGAATTTGTATACATCCGCATCTGCTGTATTTAACCAAAACTGATAAAAGGCATAGGGTGAGGTTTTTGCCGGGTCCAGCCATATAGTCCCTGTCTCTGTTTTACCAAATTTGGTCCCGTCAGATTTAGTGACCAATGGCAATGTCATACCAAAGACCTGATTGCTATTCAGACGCCGGGTTAGATCAATACCACCCGTAATATTACCCCACTGATCCGAACCACCAATCTGTAACGTGCAATCATGTAGCCGGTTCAGTTCAGCGAAGTCATAGGATTGCAGCAACATATAGGTAAATTCCGTATAGGATATTCCCGCGCCTTCACGATCAAGCCGCTGCTTAACGGACTCTTTGTTCACCATATTATTGACAGAAAAATGCTTACCCACATCCCTTAAGAAGCTGAGCAAATCCATCTTGCCAATCCAGTCTAGATTGTTAACCACTTCAGCAGAGCAATCTCCAGCATCAAAATCCACAAATCTCGATACCTGTTCTCTGATTCTCTCCACCCAGCTCGTCACTATATCTGGGGTATTGAGCTTTCGTTCTTGCGTCTTAAAGCTGGGGTCACCGATTAATCCGGTAGCGCCACCCACCAATGCTACCGGCTTATGGCCGGCCTGCTGAAACCGCTTTAGTGCTAAAAGCGGCACAAGACTGCCAATATGGAGGCTGTCTGCTGTGGGATCAAAACCACAATAAAGCGTTCGACAACCCGTCGATAAATGTTCCGCCAGCTCATCATCACCCGTCATTTGGGCAATAAGGCCTCGGGCTTGCAAGTCAGCTATCAGATCTGTACCGCTCGTAGACATACTCTCTCTCAAAATTGGCGTTAATCGAAACGTCAGGATTAATTAAACCTTAAATTAGTTAAAAATAGGCGCTTAATTAAAAAGGACGCAAACGATACATTATCCACTTGCAAAAACAAGTATCAGCCCACTTAGCACATGGCTTCCACCGGGTTCACGGGAGTGGGATTCACGCCTTTTCTGGTATATATTGACAACCTAAGGGTTTTAAACAAATGCCTTTGGGCAGCTTCGCTTAAAATTGGAGCCCAGAGACACGGTATTTAGTAAAACTAACATCATCAAAAGACTATGCCCCAAGCCAAATATACAACCCGCAGCAACACTCCAAACTTTTGGCAACGCCTATTACCGAGTCAATTACCTAAAATTCATATTGTCGCGATGACATCCATCGCCCTCATAATCGCTATCATAGCTGCGCTACCCAGCAAAGAAGCTTCAGCCAAACGCAACGAAGCTCAAATCACGCTCAACTTTATCGATGAAGAGTCATCAGCCAATCTGACACCCACTACAAATTCCAATGAAACAGTGGCAATCGAAAAAATAGAGCCTAAAAGCGAACTCACTTGGAAACACCAAACAGTCAAAAGTGGTGATAACCTAAGCACTATCTTCCAGAGAGTGTCATTGGGTGCAGGAGATGTGTACGCTCTTATGTCATCTACTACATTGGCAAAACCACTCGTTGATATGCGCCCCGGCCAAGAACTCCAATTTGGCTTCAACAATCAGGGTGAATTAGTCCAGCTTAAATATGTTAAAACCAAATTAGAATCCTATCTATATACACAAACAGAGAATGGCGAGTCTACAAAATATACGGGCGAGCACATTATTCTTGAACCAGAAATAATGACGACCTACCGTGAATCCAACATCGAGGATTCACTCTTCCTAGCTGGGGAGCGCGCCCAACTCCCACATGGCCTTATTATGGAGCTCGCCAATATCTTTGGCTGGGATGTCGACTTTGCCTTAGATATTCGCAAAGGTGATCGCTTTTCTCTGACCTATGAAGAGAAGTTTTTAAATGGTGAAAAAATAGGAAACGGTAACATTCTGGCAGCTGAGTTTGTTAACCAGGGAAAATCATTTAAAGCTGTACGCTATGAAGATAGTAAGGGCCTGACCAACTATTACACCCCTGGAGGGTTTAGTATGCGTAAAGCCTTCCTCCGTGCACCCTTGGACTTTACCCGAATCAGCTCCAACTTTAACTTACGACGCAAACATCCCATTCATAAAAAAATCCGTGCCCACCGCGGTGTAGATTATGCAGCACCTCGCGGCACCCCCATTTTTTCAGCGGGTGACGGTAAAGTTATTGCCAGCGGTTATAGTAAAGCCAATGGGAATTATGTCTTTATCCAACACGGCCAACGCTTCACGACCAAATATCTACACCTGCACAAACGCAAGGTAAAAAGAGGTCAAAGTGTTAGGCAGCGCCAGGTGATTGGCACGCTGGGCTCAACGGGCTACGCAACCGGGCCACACCTGCATTATGAATTTCTAGTCAACGGTGTTCATCGTAACCCCAGGACGGTATCTCTACCTCAAGCAAAACCCATTAACAAAAAAGAGCTATCCAGATTTGAGGAACACACTCAACCGCTAATCGCCCTACTCACACAATATCAAGGTGCGTCGCAGTTGGCCTTAGCTACGCCTGTCAAAGTAGCTAAACCATCTGACAATTAGATGCCCTTGTATGGATAACAGTAATTTATATATAGGGTTGATGTCAGGAACCAGTGCAGACAGCATTGATGCCGTACTGGTGGATCTAAGCTCAGAAACACCGCAACGAACGCCTAAACTCTTAGCCACTCATTCTGTTGGCCTAGCCAATTTAAAACTACCAGATAAAACACCCATAAAAGCTGAAATAAAGGCGTTAGCTTCTCCCTGCGATAATGAACTTCATCGTATGAACCAACTGGATAGAACATTGGGGCAACTCTTTGCCCAAGCGACTAACGAGCTACTAACTAAATCAGAACTAAACCCTGATAAAATAATGGCCATTGGCAGTCATGGCCAGACAATCCGGCACTACCCAACCTCAAACACGCCCTCTTCTACCAATACAGACATGACCTATACCGTTCAAGTAGGCGATCCAAACTCCATCGCCCAACTGACAGGTATTACCACCGTTGCTGATTTTCGACGACGCGACATCGCCCTGGGTGGACAGGGCGCACCACTCGTTCCCGCATTCCATCAGGCTGTTTTCGAGAAACCCGGTTTTTCTCGAGCGATTGTTAACATAGGCGGCATAGCCAATATCACGGTTTTGGCTGGAGACGGCTCTCCGTTACTAGGATATGACACCGGCCCCGGAAATGGACTGATGGACAAGTGGATTCAACAACATCAGAAAAAAGATTACGACAATGGTGGGCAATGGGCCTCACAGGGAAATATCATTGAACCTCTTCTTGAGTCATTAATGAACACACCCTACCTGGAAGAGTCACCACCTAAAAGCACAGGACCAGAACTTTTCAACTCTAGCTGGATAAACAATCATTTAACGGCTTTTACAACGGCAAACCCCGCTGATGTACAAGCCACCTTACTAGAATTTACTGCCCAAACAATTACCCAGGCATTAAAACGTCATACGCCTACACCCAGAGAAATTTTCTTTTGTGGGGGTGGCGCATACAACACTATTTTAATGCAACGGCTGGAAACATTACTTCATCCCAATCTAATTGCCAGCACTACTCAATTAGGCATTCCCCCTGAATGGGTTGAGGCCGCCGCCTTTGCCTGGCTAGCTAAACAAACTCTGGAAGGGAAGCCAGGAAATGCTCCATCGGTAACAGGTGCCACCGAACAGGCCGTATTAGGTGCAATTTATCCAGGGCGAAACTTCAGGATGTAAAACCCTATACTTGGGAACAACAATAAACAGGAATAAAAAAGATCTACCAGCCCGTTAACCTAGATATCCGCTAACAGTGACACCCATTAAAAGTATCGATATTTTTCAACTTCAATCAATCGAACGACTTCTGCCGGACCATAGGTTACTGTATATACAAAGGGAAACAACGTATCCAAGTCGAGGCCAAGCCCTTTGGCTGAAGTTTCACAGACTCGAATATCCACCACATTAAACGCAGAGAGTCTCGCTGCCAAATCAACAACTGCCTTATATATGTCATAATTTTCTTTATAGAAAATACAAACCTCTGAACCATGTATCACAAGGACAATGGGAGAGTACTTTTCCAAATTTGCACTCTCTTTAAAATAAAAACGTTCAGCACGCTCTAGTGCACCGACCACAGCATCAGGGTCATCCAACTCAATACGAGCAAGAAAAGTATCTGGTACTGATTCTTCGGCCTG
This sequence comes from Porticoccus sp., assembly GCA_023263825.1. Classification (GTDB taxonomy): domain Bacteria; phylum Pseudomonadota; class Gammaproteobacteria; order Pseudomonadales; family Porticoccaceae; genus Porticoccus. The sequence continues at coordinate 1,192 of JALQUJ010000180.1, read as the reverse complement.
AACCAACCCATTGGAGTGAAGAGTTGTCCCACCTGAGATTGCTGTAGCAGACCAACCAATGGCCACAAGTACAAATAACAATCTTATCCAGGAACGATTTTGCTTGGCTTACACCGAAAACGAAGAACCACAACCACAGGTAGTGGTGGCATTGGGATTTGAAACAGAGAACTTTGACCCCTGAAGGCCTTCTTCATAGTCCACCGTAGACCCCATCAAGTACTGGATACTCAATGGATCGGCTACTACCGTAACACCATCTTTTTCTACGATTGTATCGTCCTCTGCTACCAACTCATCAAAACTAAAACCGTATTGAAAGCCTGAACAACCACCGCCAGTCACAAAGACCCGCAACTTGAGGTCGGGGTTACCTTCCTCATCAACCAGACTTTTCACCTTAGCCACCGCATTTTCTGATACGTACAACGGCATGGGTGTGAACGTTTCAATACCTGACATAAATACTCCTGAAAACACCTAAGAAGCCTCTGAAAAACTACCTTGCTCGATCTAGCGTTGTTAAATTCGACCTCAAAATGCTCATTTATAAAACTATAAACTCCGCTTTTTCAGTCAAATTTGCCTAGCTAGCTCTTCGCCGCCTACGTTTTTAAGAGGATCCTTACTTTCATCATAGATTGTTGACAACATGCTCTTCCAATTAATACCCAAGCATTACAGTCAAGTATTCTATCATGAACTGGGGCTTTCATGGCCAGATTCTGCAACATTTTCAATAACAACTACTTTATTCGGTTCTTCACTGGACTTATCTGACGCCTTTTGATGAACAAAATTTCCGTTCATCTGAGCACCTTTTTCAATCTCAATTAACACATAGTGTAGATTACCTTCGACCACAGCCTTGTCTGCCAGTTTGACTTGGCTAGAAGAATAAATATCACCCTCAATATGCCCATTAATGACAATTACAGGCACCCGGACATCACCCACAACGCGGCCTTCGGGTAAGATTCTCACCCTGGCTCCACTATCTTCCTCCGCTACAATGTTACCTGTTACCTGACCTTCCACCTCTAAATTACCTGAAAAGTGGATATCGCCAACCACATGAGCGCCAACGGCAATAAGCGTGGTATTTTCTGCCGAGAAAGATACTGATTTAGTTTTTTTGCGCATATATCACCTATCTGTACACATCAAAATGGATCAATTTGCCAATCAAATG
>JALQUJ010000120.1 GCA_023263825.1 Porticoccus sp. | reverse complement strand
CGCGAAGATGGATTCTATCATGCACGCTCCTTGTGAAATCACTGTTAAACCTACTGGTGAATGGCGTCTGGACTTCGAAGGCTGTAGCCGTTGGGGTTGGCATACTTATAATACTAACCCAACAGCATTTACTTCTGGTATTTGGGTAATGATGACTCAAAGTCTGATTCCTACAGAACGTGTTAATGATGGTTGTCGTTATGCAACTCAATTCCGTCTGCCTAAAGGCACTTGGACTAACCCGGATGACCGTCGTACAGCTCACGCTGACGCATGGCACTTCCTGGTATCTTCCTGGAGCTCTTTGTGGCGCGGTATCAGCCGTACTTACTTCGCCCGTGGTTACCTGGAAGAAGTTAACTCTGGTAACTCTAACCCTTGTAACTGGTTGCAAGGTGGTGGTGTAAACCAAGACGGTGAAGTTCACGCTGTAAACAGCTTCGAAACAGCTGCTTGTGGTACCGGTGCTTGTGCTGTTAAAGATGGTCTGAACCACGCTGCTGCGATCTGGAACCCTGAAGGTGATATGGGTGATATCGAGATCTGGGAACTAGCTGAGCCTCTGTTGTACATGGGTCGTCGTATTAAGACTAACACTGGCGGCTACGGTAAGTACCGTGGTGGTCTGGGTTACGAGACACTGCGTATGGTATGGAACTCTGCTGACTGGACTATGTTCTTTATGGGCAACGGCTACATGAACAGTGACTGGGGTCTGATGGGTGGTTACCCATCAGCGACTGGCTACCGTTTTGAAGCTCACAACACTGGCCTGCAAGAGCGTATCGCTGAAGGCAAATCTTTGCCCCTTGGTCAAGATCGCGACCCACGTGAGTGTGAGTTCGAGAAGCACTTGGGACCAGATGCTTTGGTTAAGCGTGACAAGCAATGTATCACTACAGAAGATATGTACGACAACGGTGACCTGTACTTGAACTACCTACGCGGTGGTCCTGGTTTTGGTGATCCTCTTGATCGTCGTATCAGAGACATCGAAGAAGATCTGAACCAAAACTTCCTGTTGGCAGAATTTGCTGAGAAAGTTTACGGTGCAGTCTTCACTACAGATGATGAAGGTGTTTACACTGTAGACGCAGATAAAACTGCTGCTCGCCAAGCTGAAATGCGTAAAGAACGTATTGCTCGCGCTGTTCCAGTTAAAGAGTGGATGGAAACTGAACGTACTAAGATCATTGACAAAGATGCATCTTTGGCTGTTCAGCAAATGTACGCGTCAAGCTTCTACCTGTCGCCTAAATTTACTGCTGAGTTTAAAGAATTCTGGGATCTTCCTGCTGATTGGGAACTCCATGAAGAAGAACTTGGAACGCCTATGTACGGTGCACGTAACACAATGGAAATTGGTGACTTGCCCGACGTTAGTCCAGTAATTATGACAGAAGAGTAAGGCAATCTAGATTGCCTATGAGTGGAGCAGCTGTTGATTAACAGCTTGCTCCTTCACTTGACAAATTGACAATATAAGAGAGTTTTAATATGTCTTCTACATACACTAAGAAGCAGGTTGCTGACCTGGTAAAAGGTGACTTGGACTTTGAAACAGTTCACCTGATGCTCTCCATGCCTAAAGACGAAGATCGTTATAAGTTTTACATGGAGACAATCAACGAAAATCTTGATTACGACCATCAAGCCATCGGGGCTTTAGGTCCACATCTGAACTATGTAATCCGTTCAGATAATGAAGAAATCGTTGTTATGTGTGACTGTGGTCACGATTTCGGCCAGTACCGTAATAACTGGAAACTGAATGCATTGATCTATGTGCGTGATAACGTAGAGAAAATGGAGCAGATTTATCCAGCAATTATGGCTCCAGACACTAGCTGGCAGGTATATCGTGAGTACTACTGCCCAAGTTGCGGCATTCAACACTGTGTTGAAGCGCCAACGCCTTGGTACCCAGTGATGCATGATCTGCAGCCAGACTTTGCTACTTTCTACGAGTGGATGGGTCAGCCAGCACCTGCTAAAATTTAATTTTTAGCAAGTAATGGTACTGTTGAATCCCGGCCTTTGGCCGGGATTCATCTTTTATAGGGCAGTAAAATTATAAAATAGTAAAATTTCTTTGCTGGACTCTGTTCATTTGAACCTTCGGTTTTCTTCCGTTGGGAAATGACTACAGGTAGTAAATGTTAGAACCTGTGTAGCTAACCCTTAATTACTCTGCAAATAGCTCCGCCCAGAAATATTTATCTGTTATGCCATTGAAAAATTGCCAGTCATCCCAACATAACTGGTTAAATTGGTGGCCCTAAGTTTTAAGTATTGAGGAGAAAATTATGTCCGAAGAGAACCAGAATCAGCAGAATGCTGGACCGCATTTTTCAATGCAAAAAATTTATCTGAAAAAAAATAATTTCGAAGCTCCTAATTCTGCACGCGTTTTTGAGACAGATTGGAAACCAGAAACGACACTGGATTTAAATATTACCCATACCTCTTTAGGTGATAGTCGATTCGAGGTTGTTCTTTCCGTAGAAGTAACGGCGGTGAATCAAGATTTGGCTGCCTTTAAGTTGGCGGTTGATCAGGCGGCTATTTTTATTATTGCCGGCTTTCCTGATGATAAGCTGGATGAAGCTATTCACTCTGCTTGCCCGGCAATTATGTTCCCGTATCTGAGAGAGACTGTGGATCACGCATTGCTGAAAGCAGGGTATCCACCTTTGATGTTGGCACCAGTTAACTTTGATGCCATGTATAAAGATAAGTATAAAAAGCCCCACTAAAATTGATTTTTTAGTTTAGAGCATAGAATATAAGAATTAAAAATACCGGGCTATTGCCTGGTATTTTTTTGCATAAATTTTTTCAATAGATACTGTTCATTAAGCCCTTCAGTGTACCGCTACCAACGCACCTTTCCCTAAGCTAAAGTAGCTGGATAAATATATAACCTTAATTAGTTGGCAGAGCTTTCTATGGGCAATGAAAAGGGCGCAGTAGCTGCAGGCCATAGAGTAACAGCCGAAGCTGCAAAAGAAATTCTAAAGGATGGAGGCAATGCTTTTGATGCCATTATCGCAGCGCATTTTTGTGCTTGTGTTGTAGAGCCTGTATTGGCTTCCCTTACTGGCGGCGGCTACATGCTCGGTAAAAAAAACTGGAGCTGCTCCAACGTTGTATGATTTTTTTGTCCAGACACCACGGAATAAAAATATAGCATCCCGTTCAGATTTTTTTCCTATCCATGCTGACTTTGGTACAACACTGTAAGAATTCCATATTAGACTCGGTTCAGCCGCCGTGCCGGGTTCTGTTGCTGGAATGTTCAAAATCCATGAAGACCTTTGTTCTCTTCCTATGCAGAGGTTATTAAAGCCGGCTATTAGGGCTGCTAAAGAGGGTGTTAAATTTAGTCATCTTCAGGCCATGATTTTTAAAATTGTCGGGTCAATTTATTCTGCAACCGCAGAAGCGAAAGAGACCTATACCTGCTCTGCAAATGATGGAGGGTTGATAGAAGAGAATGATTTACTAAGGCAGCCAGCATTGGCAGAAACACTGGATGCTCTTGGCAGTGAATGGCAATAATTATTTTATCGGGGTGAAATAGCGGGAATAATAGAGCAGCTTTGTAGGGAGGGTGGCGGGTATTTATCCGTAGAGGATTTAGAAAAATATCAGGTAATGGTTAGACAGCCTACCAAAGTAAATTATAGAAGCAGCCAGTTGTTTACTAACTCTCCGCCAGCTTCTGGGGGTATTCTTATTGCCCTTGCTTTAAAGCTAATGGAACAGCAATCTGTATCCAAATTAAAGCATGGTACTCATTTGCAATTGGATTTTCTAGCCTCTGTCATGGAGGAGACCAATCAAGCCCGTCTAGATATGTTGTCTTCTCACAGAGATGGATTGGCTGATCACCTTTTAGAACCAAAATACCTATTACAATATCAGCAAAAAGTGGCGAATCGTGCTCGATGCATGAGGGGGACAACTCATATCAGCGTGGTAGATGCACATGGCAATGCTGCGGCTATGACGGTTAGCAATGGTGAAGGCTGTGGTTATATGGTTCCTGGAACGGGGACCATGTTAAATAATATGTTAGGTGAAGAGGATATTAACCCGGAAGGCTTCCATTGTTGGCAAGAAAATCAACGGATGACCTCGATGATGTCACCCAGTTTGCTGCAATTGAAGTGTGGAGCAACAATTGCTTTAGGTTCCGGTGGGTCTAATCGAACCCGCACAGCAATATTGCAGGTAGTAAGTAATATGGTGGATTTCAATATGTCGCCAGAACAAGCCATATCAGCTTCCCGAATACATTATGAAAACGGACTTATAAATATTGAGCCTGGGTTCGAAAAAAAACAGCTAGATTTATTAAATTGTGATTATAAAAAACAACAACGCTGGGATGAGCAAAACCTTTTTTTTGGCGGGGTCCATGCCGTTAGCTATAACGGTCAATTATTTGAAGTGGCAGGAGATTATCGAAGAGATGGCGTTGGGCTTATCGTATAGCAAAAGTGAAAGAAATTTTTAATATTGATAATCGCCCCAAAGCGATTGAAGTATACCAATGGCAATAACGGGTGCTGTTTCTGTGCGTAATACTCTAGGGCCTAGAGTTAAAGCCGAAAATTGAGCGCTTTCAGCTTGTTTAATTTCTTGTTCTTCATCAGATAAATTTTTACCTAACGCTTTATAATTTTCTCGATAATACTTATTTACATCTTGTACTGTTTTACACTCAGCTAGAGCAGATTTTAAACTAATGATGGTGGATGAGGAGGAT
>JALQUJ010000062.1 GCA_023263825.1 Porticoccus sp. | reverse complement strand
CCATTATTTTCGTGATTTTGCCTATTGCGACAGCGGCATGATTCCCTGGCTACTGGTGGCGGAGCTTGTAAGTTTGAAGGGCAGCCCATTGTCACAGTTGGTTGGTGAGCGTATGAAAGCATACCCATGTAGCGGCGAAATCAACTATCGAGTTCAAGATGTACAATCCAGTATTGCCTTGGTAAGAGATCATTATGAAAGCTCTTGTTCGCCAGAGCAGATTGACACTACCGACGGCCTCAGCATGGAATTCTCGGATTGGCGCTTTAATCTTCGAGCCTCTAATACTGAACCGTTGTTGCGCCTTAATATTGAGTCTAGAGGTGATAGCCAGATAGTTAAACAGCACGTATCTGAGATTGAGGCGTTGATAAAAAGGGAAGATGTTTCGTAGTTTATGGAAGCTCAGTAGCTTTATCTTTATTACCTTTTATGATGCGTTGATTGGTGATTTGGCTTTATAGCAAAAATAGTTTTCAGTATTCATGAAGAAAAAACGGTGAACCTTCTGCCAAAGAACTCCAGCAGTGCCTGCCACGCGAACGGAACTAGTGTTTTGGGTGCAGTCAGGGGAAATTCGCCTTGTGTTTGCATGCCCCGCATTGTTTAATTTGGGTAAAAATTTAAGTGTCATTTATGCAATTCTCCCAAACGCTCACCCTATCGCATACCATGGCTGTCATGAGGCTAAAAAGTGAAGCCTCTAAATTAGTTTTAAGTTATCTGTGGTGGGTGATCGAGCCCTTGCTCTATGTTACTGTTTTTTACATAGTCTTTGAAAAACTACTTTCACGTGGAGGGGGAGATTTTCTTGTTTTTTTGATGCTCGGCAAGATCCCCTTCTTATGGTTTTCTAAGAGCATCAATACGGCCGCCAATGCAATGCTGACAGGAAAGGGTATTATGGGACAGAGAGACTTCCCCAAGCATATTTTTCCTTACTCAGTGGTGCTAGAGGCAAGCTATAAGCAGGTAGTGGTTTTTTTATTGTTGTTTTTCTGGCTTTTCACACAAGGTTATAGTCTAAGTCAAGCCTGCCTGTGGTTGCCTCTGCTTATTTTGAGCAATCTATCCCTTATTCTGTCTGGTAGCATGTTGGCAGCTTTGCGGGTGGTTTACCTACAAGATCTGCGAGCAGTTATTGGTATGGGTACTCTATTTCTAATGTTTGCCAGCGGTATATTTTGGGATGTACGCAGCATTGCAGACCCTGAAGTTCAGCAGCTCATACTTACATTTAATCCTCTTGCTTTTCTACTGGATGCCTATCGCCAGATATTGATGCATCAAACCTCACCTGATATTAGCTACTTATTGGTTCTTACCTTTCTTTCCTTAGTGTTACTCGGGTTAGTGCATTGGGTGTACGCCCGTCAGAGTCAATATATTGCCTATAAGGTGCTTTCATAATGGCCGAACGAGATTGGGCAATAAGCGCCGATAAATTATCGCTGACCTTTAACGCTGGACCAATATGGGATCGTCAGCAGTATCAGGTTTTAAAGCAAATATCCTTTGCTGTTAAAAAAGGTGAAACCTTTGGGGTAATGGGTCGTAATGGTTGTGGAAAAAGTAGCCTATTACGTATTCTGGCTGGTGTAATTAAGCAGAGCTCAGGCTCCTTACGGTTCAATAATATTGGTAGTCGTTCACTGTTAACCTTAGGTCTTGGTTTTAATAATGATCTAAGCGGTAGAGATAATGCCCTGTTAAGCCTCATGTTGCAGGGGGAAGAAAAAGCAGAAGCTAAAGAAATGCTCGAAGATATTAAGGATTTTTCAGGATTGGGTGAGCAGTTTGAGTTGCCTATGCGTACCTATAGTTTAGGTATGCGCTCACGCTTAGGTTTTGCGACTGGTGTTACTGCGAACACCGATCTCCTACTGATCGACGAAACTCTTAGTGTGGGTGATCAGCACTTTAAATATAAAGCTGAACAGGTGATGCTGGAAAAGCTAAACGGTGAGCAGACAGTTATCTTTGTGTCTCATAACTCACGGCAGGTCAATAAGCTCTGTGAGCATGCAATATGGATAGAGCAGGGTGCTATTGAAGCGTCTGGAGAGACGAAATTGGTTGCTAAAGAATATCGGTGCTTTATGCGGGATATAAAATAGCAAGATATTAACCAATGTGAATGAAAGTAATAAAAATTAGATTGATCATGAGCAGTTGTCAAAAATTGATATGCTTGTGAATTTTATAAATTTTAGGTACCGCTTTCCGAATTTTATAGCTAAGCGAAATCTTTTACTGCAGCAGTAGTAGTCTCACTTCATATGGCGGTTACTCTAAGCCGTAGACAATTAGAGGGAGTGAGTGTAGGTGGTGCTAGACATCTGTAATATGTGGTTTTCGGTAGGGCTTGGTTTGGGTTTGGAAAAACGGTGTCAAAGTAAATTATAGCTTAAGACTATTTTTTGATTGTTGATCTTTAAGCTGAGGTTTGTGAGGTGGTCATCATTGATGCAAGACATACTTGGAGTTAGGTTGTGAGGAATTTTAAATTTGTGTTTATCCATATTCATAAAGCAACGGGATCCTCTGCCCGTGAGTTCTTCGAGCGTGTTTATGGGAGGGAAAGTGTTGGCTGGCTAGGTCGTGACTTTGAAAGAAATGATTTACTTGCTGGTGACTGCGAAGTTTTCAACAGGTATAAGGTGGTTGGAGGACATTTTTCATTTGATTTAGCTAGACGTGTACCAGGTGAAAAGGTGTATGTATCAGTATACCGAGACCCTGTGGCAAGAGCTATCTCTTTGTATAGGTTTATCTTGCGTAAAAAAATTCATCATTTAAATGAGGCTTTAGCAGGCATGAGTTTTTCTGATGCTGTAGAAAATTGCCCTCAATTTAGAGCCCAGATTAACAATTTACAGTCAAAGTATTTGGCTGATATCCCTTTGGCTAATCAGAGAAAAGTTAGTTGTAAAGATGTGCTTGATAATGTTTTCTCTGGATCATTTTATTTTTCTAATATGGAAAATGTAGCTCAGTTATTTGATAGGATAAAAAAGGATTTTTCCCTGCCAAAAGATATTGTGTACGGGCATGCAAATAAAAATAATACACCGACAGAAAAGGATTCACTGTGGGAAGACCAGGAGGCTATTAGTAAAATACAAAAGTTAAATGCTATAGATTCTGAAGTTGTTGGTTTTTTTGATGAACATATATCTAAGAATGGAATTATTTTTCCTGAAAATTTACCAGAAGATAAAGAAAATAAAAAAGAAAGAAAAGGTGTGCATGATATGAAACATATCCTTCTGCATATACCAAAGACAGGAGGAACCACTGTTCATGATCTGCTTCTTGATAAATACCCCCAAAACCTTGTTTGCCCAGAAAGATTTAACTCGCTAAAAAATATTCCAATTGAGGACTTGGGTAATTACGCTTTTTTTTCAGGTCATTACGACTGGCAGGCAGTTGTAAATCTTCCGGGATTGAAGAAAATAGTTTCTTTATTTAGAAATCCTGAAAAAAGGATTGTTTCTCTTTATCACTTTTGGCAGTCGCATTCTTGGCATCATATAAATAAAAATGATCTAAAAGGGGTTCGGCTTGCAAAAGCTAATAGTCTTCTTGATTTCTTGAATCTAGATGGCATGGGCATTCCTGCAAATATAGATAATGCCGCAGTTAGAACATTTTTGGGGCGAATGTATGTTGGCCCTGATAGAGAGTTTTTGTTTCCAGAGGATGAAGTAGTTGAGAGAGCGGCTGAGAATGTTTTCAGCTTGTCAGCGGTGGGGGTGGTTGAGTTTATGAGGCCCAGTGTGGTTTCAATCATGAATGCATTTGGTCATGAAGCCCCTGATCGTATACCTGTGGCGAGGGACTCCAGTTTGTTTCACAAAAACTCAGCAATGGAAAGGGTGGCGCGACCTGAAATAACGGTAGAAGTCAAAGATAGGCTATCCTATTTATGTCGGTATGATAATGAACTTTATAAAAGAGTTTTAGATAGGTACTACCCTTGCCTTAGTAAAAGTGAAGTTGTTGAATTTGAAGCTGTCAATAATGAAAATCTACGATTTATTGGGGAAGGCTGGGATTATGTTATAGGTGAAGGCTGCTATCTTCGTGCAGAGAAATCCACATTTTTACTCCGATTAAACCCAGAGCTTTCAAAGTATAAACTTACTATAGAAGGTGAACTGATTAATTCTACCGATGGTTTGGTTTTGTTTTTTTCTGTAGGTGGAAAGCTTGTATCTGAATATAATTTCAGTTCTTTGGGTAAGAAAAGTCTGTCGTTTGATATAGGCTCTGCTTTAATAAGCAAGTTTGGTGTTGCAAAAATTGATATAAAAATAGGCTGGCCGGAGGGGGCTGCAGTCTCGGATTCGGATTTCAGTTTTTTATTTAGATTATCCAGCTTTACCAGCTCGGCAATATAGGTTTCAAAAATAACTTATATGTTAGTTTCATATTCGCAAAATTTTGAAGATATGGTTCTCTGGCGTGCACTTAAGCACGTTGATAAGGGTTTCTATATTGATGTGGGTGCAGCTTGGCCTGATCAACATTCAGTTACCAAGATGTTTTATGATGCAGGGTGGCATGGAATAAATGTTGAGCCAAATTCGGTTTTTTTTCAAATGCTGCAAGAGCAAAGAGAAAGAGATATTAATTTGCCTGTCGCGATTGGTGATAGCATAGGGCATGAATTCATTAGTCTTTTTCCCGGTACAGGATTGTCGACACTTGATGCTGAAATTGCTCAAAAGCATGTTGATTCAGCGTTTAGTGTCGAGCGACAAAAAATTGAAATCACAACACTTGTAGCCATTTGGAATGAGTTTGTCCCACAGGGGCAAGACGTACACTTTTTGAAGGTTGATGTAGAAGGATTTGAGGAGAAGGTTCTTCGTGGTAATGATTGGCAAAAAAATCGCCCCTGGATTGTAGTTGTTGAAGCCACTGTGCCACTGGAAAAGACAGAATCCTTTACAGCATGGGAGCCAATATTGTTGGGCGCTGGCTATAGGTTTGTTTATGCGGATGGACTCAATCGTTTTTTCGTTGCTAAAGAACACCCTGAGTTACTAGGCGCACTGAAATATCCGCCGAATGTATTTGATGGTTTTATCACCTCGCAACACTTTCAAACAGAGTTGAGAGCCCGGCAGGCTGAAGCTCAAGCTAAAAAAGCAGAAGCGAATTCAGGTGAGTTAAATAATGAACTGCAGTCTGTTTATAGCAGTAAATCGTGGCGTATTACCTGGCCGCTGCGAAAGCTAATGCAATTACTCATGTGGTTGTTATGGCTTCCTATAAATTTGGCTGTTGGCTTGGTACGAACTGTCCGATGGTTTGTGCGTGGAAGTTTTGCTTGGCTTACCCTTAGGCCTGGTAGCAGGCCACGGCGTACTGCAAGATTGATGTTGCTTCATTTGCGTAATTGGGTCCTACTGAGGCCACGGGTTGAGACTAGAGTCTTGTCAATCTTAGAGCACTTTCCTCGAACCTTAGCCTGGCTAAGACGCTTACATTATGCAAATTCCAAACAGGTGATGTATTCGCCTGCTTCATCAATTGCTTATGGGATTCCGGAGAAGCTGAAAGTCCTTACGCCGCGTGCTCATAGGCTCTATACGGATTTGAAAAATGCTATAAGTCATGAACAGGGAGGTACCTGATGCGAGTTGTAATTGATTTTCAGGGTGGTCAATCTGAAAGCCGATCGCGTGGAATAGGTCGCTATAGTCTGTCCTTACTGAAGGCTATTCTAAGAAATAAAGGTGAGCATGAGATCATTGTTGTGCTTAGTAATGCTTTTTCTGAAACCATTGAGCCGATAAGGCAAGAGTTGGATGGGCTTATTGATCAGAAAAACATTCGAGTATGGAGTGCAGTGTGGCCGGTTCGTGAGTGCGACGAGAGAAATGGTTGGCGGCGTGAGGCGGCAGAGCTGGTTCACGCAGCCTTTATTGCGGAGTTACAGCCTGATGTTGTTCATGTTGCGAGCGTTTTCGAAGGCTATATAGATGATGCTATTGGTAACTATAGTTTGTTGGATAAACAAATTCCAGTGAGTGCGTCGTTCTATGATTTGATTCCTTTAATCAACTCTTCTAAGTACTTAGAGCCTAATCTGCACTATGCGAAATTTTACAAAAGAAAACTTGATCAGCTTAAACGAATGGATGGTTTGTTGACCATTTCCAAGAGTGCAAGTCAGGAAGCTATTGAGTATCTTCAGCGTAATTCAGGGAGGGTTATTAATGTAGGTGCTGCATCAGATGATCGCTTTCATCCAATAGACGTTGATTCAAGCATTGCTGCACCACTGCTAAGACGATTCAGTTTAGTTAAGCCATTCTTAATGTATTCTGGGGCTTTCGATGAAAGAAAAAATCACTTCCGCTTAATTGAGGCTTATGCTGCTTTACCTGATAGGTTGAGATCATCTTATCAGCTGGCTTTTGTTGGTGGATTTCCTGGTGATTATTCAGTTATTTTTGAGAAAAAAGCGATAGAGTCAGGGTTGGCTAATAACGATTTGATTATAACAGGCAAGGTGTCAGACGAAGAGATGAATCTGCTATACAACTTGTGCCATGTATTTGTCTTTCCTAGTTGGCATGAGGGTTTTGGGTTGCCTGTTCTGGAGGCGATGCAATGTGGTAAGGCAGTGATTGCATCTAATACTTCTAGTCTACCTGAGGTTGTAGATTGTAATGAGGCACTGTTTGACCCCTTTGATGCGGAAGATATCTGTCGAAAACTTGAAGAAGTGTTGACGGAAGAAACATTCCGCCTGAGTCTTGAAAAACATGGATTGGAGCAATCTAAGAAATTTGATTGGGATATAGTTGCGAAACGGGCTGTTAACGCTTTTGAAATTCTTTCTAAAAAACGATTGCAACCTCGCCGCATCATAAAATCTAAGCGATCTTTAAGTTTGGAGTCGTTAGTAGAAAATATTTCATCAATATCCTCGATCACAGATAGTCCCTCAGACCAGGATCTGCGTACACTTGCTTCTGCTCTGGATGTAAGTTTTCCAGCGCGTGCTAGGCCGCGTATCTATATCGACGTTAGCGAT
>JALQUJ010000136.1 GCA_023263825.1 Porticoccus sp. | reverse complement strand
ACAAAACAGCATCTGACTCATCAATGGCCAGCATAGACTGCTCAGCCATTACCGTATCAATACCCTCTTCCTCACCAGTAATACCGCCGGTATCAATCAGCATAAACTTCCGTCCATGCATTTCACCCTCACCGTATTTACGGTCACGAGTAAGGCCTGGATAATTAGCCACAAGAGCATCTCGGGTTTTCGTCAACCGATTAAACAGCGTTGATTTACCCACATTGGGGCGCCCTACCAGGGCAATTACCGGTATCATCTATTCAAAACCTGTTATTACTGATCATTGTGGTAGTAAAAACTATTCGACATAAAAGAGAAATGCCGCCTCTACGGACAGGGGCGGCATTTTACACTAAAAAAGCTTTTTCACTAAAAAGCTCTTATACCAAAAGAAGAAACATCTATTCAAACTTGTATGCGGTTAGCCCACCATCATTATCTAAGACATAAAGAATGTCGCCATCTGTCACCATCGGCGCACTAACACCACTTCCATCTACCTTGGTGCGGGCTACGAAACGGCCATCTGTCTGTGATAGTACATGTAAGTAACCCTTTGAATCGGCCACTAATACATAACCGCCCGCGACAGAAGGTCGATTAAGTGTACGATGGGATAATTGCTCATTGTTCCATAAAACTTGTCCGCTATTAGCTCGTAATGCTTTGACCTTGCCATCGATATCGGCAACGTATACCTGCTGTAATCCATAGGCTAAACCGTTGGTACTACTGACATCTTGGTACCAGATACCACGACCTGTTCTACTCACAGCACCTGCTCTGCCCTGATAGCTCACAGCATAAACAACGTCATTAACAAGAATTGGCTGACCATCAACATCCACTATGCGCTCTAATTCAGAACGGCCCTGAGGAACAGTGACACGGTTTTCCCACATCATGTCTCCAGTTGCAGCAGAAAAAGCGTAAACTTTACCGTTAGAAAACCCTGTAACGACTGTATTGCCTTTCACCAAAGGTGCGCTAGTGCCACGAAGAGTGAGTACCGGCACATCAACCTCAAACTGCCAGCGCTCATCACCCGTTTGTGAATCCAAGCCAACAATACGGCCATCAAGTACCTGCGCGACAACAATGTCACCATTGCCTGAGGGCGCTGCCAAAATTTCACTTGAAAGCTGTTTACGCCAGCGTTCTACTCCAGTTTCGGACTCTAAAGCAATCACCTCACCATCAGCACTGCCCACGAAAACAAGGTCTCCCCCTGCGCCAACGCCACCACCAATGGAGGTTTCCAAATCTAATTTCCAGAAAATTTCACCTGTTTTTGCATCTACCGCAGTAACTTTACCTTCACTGTCTGCAACAAAGATCTTTCCTTCATGCAGCACAGGCCGCAAACCTGAGCCCACAGACTCATAATCACCTACAGCATTCTTTGACCAAAGCTTGATCGGCTGGACTTCCCTTGCAAAATCCACCAATTCTGCTGGCTTCGCTTGTTGTTCCTTCAACTCATCTTCATCTAATCCATCCGGGTTATAGTCCTTAAAAAGACCACAACCAGACAACAAAATGACAAAGAAAGTAAGAAAAAACTTATTCATCAAGCATCTCCCTCAGAGCTATTCTGACTAGAGCTGCCTTGAACTGATTCACTCACAGGCGTTACCTGATTTAACTTAAGTTCCAAAACAGGGGCAACACGGCTATCAATATCAGTGGCTAGTTCAGATGCCTGTTTATACGCTTCATAGGCTGCAACCTTATCGCCTTTCATTAGATAAAAATCACCCCTTGCTTCCGCATATGCAGAAGACAATGTTTGCGCATCGATACCATTGAGCATAGAAATAGCCAGATCAATATTATCTCGAGATGCTTCAACCTTGGCCAAACGAAGCTTTATCACCAGACTTAGGCCTTCATCTGCATCATCTAGAGCCCATCGTAATTGTTCTGCCGCCGCATCCAGATCATTTTTCTCTACCGCAAGCTTGGCCACAAGTAATGCTCCATAGCGGGCATATTGACTACTACCAAACTCTTCTTTTAACTGTGTAGCCAACTCGTTAACTAAACGGTGTTGTGTATCGTTAGCCTTTTGGCCGGGCTCAACAATGGCCACTTCCATCATCTGCTGATAAAGCTCCGATGCCGTTTCCATTTTCTGCTGCTGATTGGCTTTCCAATTATCCCAACCAAAATACCCACCAATACAGAGAACAATGGCAGCAATAGTAAATAGCCCATTTTCTTTCCACCACCGCTTTAAATTCTCTAGCTGTTCCTCATCACTGAGATGTTCTGCCACAGTTATTCCCCATAATTTATAGAAATGTTTATTTAAAAGTCTATTTAAGCGTTATGACAAATTTTATGATTTAAAAAGTCCGCCACTTCAACCATAGAAACAAGCTGTTGTTGCTTATCCTCACGAAGGAACTTAATAGCCACTTCACCAGAAGCCACTTCATTTTCCCCCAAAATTAACGCAACAACTGAACCACTTTTATCAGCCTTTTTCATCTGACTTTTCAAGCTGCCACCACCACAATGGTTTTGTACTCTCAAAGTGGGGCAATTTGCTCTCAATTCTTCACCCAATTTAAGGGCTTCTGCTTGAACATCCCCCGCTGCCACAAGGTAGACATCCACTCGCCGGGCGATACTATCGGGCACGACACCTGCCGCGTCAAGCAGCAATACTAATCGCTCTACGCCCATGGCAAAACCAACTGCTGGCGTACTCCGTCCACCTAATTGTTCAACCAAGCCATCATAGCGTCCCCCAGCACAAACTGTTCCCTGTGCTCCGAGTGAACTTGTCACCCATTCAAATACAGTTTTGCCATAATAATCCAAGCCACGGACCAGCCGAGGATTCACTTCATAGGGAATACCCACTGCATCCAGCAATGCACGAAGTTGATCAAAATGATGGAGGGATTCATCATCCAGGAAGTCATGAAGTACTGGAGCACCATTTAACAAGGCTTGGGTATCCGCATTTTTACTGTCCAAAATCCGCATGGGGTTTGAACTAAGGCGGCGCTGACTATCTTCATCCAGTTGGTCTTTACGCTGCTCTAGATAAGCTACCAGTTCATCTCGATAATTGCCTCTTGATTCACTAGTACCTAGGGTATTTAGTTGCAGTGTCACCACATCAGTTAAACCCAATTGCTGCCACAGTCGCCATGTCATGGTAATCATTTCAGCATCAATATCAGGCCCATTTAGGCCAAAGACCTCGGCACCAATTTGATGAAACTGTCGCAGCCGGCCTTTCTGGGGGCGTTCATAGCGAAACATCGGCCCCTGATACCATAATCGCTGTACCTGATTAAATGTCAGGCCATGTTGTTCACAAGCGCGAACACACCCTGCTGTGCCTTCTGGGCGCAAGGTAACACTGTCACCATTACGATCATCAAAGGTGTACATTTCCTTTTCAACGATATCAGTGACTTCACCAATGGTGCGCTTAAACAGCTCCGTCGGCTCCAAAACAGGAAACCGTATCTCACCATAACCATAACGAGATAAAAGGTCTGAAACCGTCGATTCCAGATACTGCCAACAGGGAGAGTCTTCAGGGAGTAGATCATTCATACCCCGAATAGATTGAATTTTTTTCATTAAGATTTCGCTATCAGGTTTTCTTCTTGTTCTGCTATTAGTTCGGCTTTTTTAGTGGCTTTGGTTCGAATCAAGTGTTCCAACTCATCCACTAAATTTTCTTGGGGCAATTTTTGGCTTGGCTGTCCATCAATATAAATTAAGTTATTGGGTGTCCCTCCCGTTAAGCCCAGGTCAACTTCTTTTGCCTCCCCCGGGCCATTCACAATGCAACCGATAACAGCTACATCCATAGGTGTTGTAATATCTTCCAGTCGTGTTTCCAGCGAATTCATGGTCTTAATAACATCGAAGTTTTGCCGAGAGCAACTTGGGCAGGCAATAAAATTAATTCCCTTGCTTCTCAACTTAAGGCTTTTCAGCATATCCCAGCCCACTTTGACCTCTTCAACGGGGTCAGCAGCAAGGGACACTCGCAAGGTATCACCAATACCATCCACCAAAAGCAAGCCAAGACCAATGGATGATTTAACCGTCCCACCACGTAAGCCACCCGCTTCCGTAATACCTAGGTGAAGTGGGTTATCAATCATCGTCGCTATTTTACGATAAGCGGCTACAGCCATAAAAATATCAGAGGCTTTTAAGCTCAATTTGAAGTTGTGGAAATTCATACCATCTAATATTTCCACATGACGCATGGCGGATTCCACCAGAGCATCTGGTGTGGGTTCACCATATTTCTTCTGTAAATCTTTCTCTAATGAACCTGCATTAACACCAATTCGAATGGGTATATTCAAATCTCGGGCTTTATCTACTACTGCTTGAATGCGCTTTTCACGGCCAATATTACCTGGATTAATACGAAGACAATCCACCCCCAGATCTGCCACCCGCAGTGCAATACGATAGTCAAAATGGATATCTGCCACTAATGGCACATCAACTCGCTTGCGTATGGCCCCAAATGCTTCCGCAGCATCCATAGAAGGTACAGATACCCGAACAATATCTGCCCCAGCACTGACAATACGATTTATCTGATCTACCGTAGCTTCAACATCTGTTGTCTCAGTATTCGTCATACTCTGGACCGAAATAGGCGCATCACCACCTACTGGAACATTACCGACCATAATTTGACGAGACTTTCTTCTTTGAATTGGTGACTCTGAATGCATTGACCTATTTACCCTTCCTCTTTATCACCAATTTTTAATTTAGCGGTATTATCATTTCCGATTGTAGGCATCTCTACCCTTTTTCCATTCAGGGTTAACTCAACTCCACGTGCATAACCAAGAATGACGTCAAATGGAGCCATGCCTTTCACTTCGCCTTTGTAACCAGCAGTTTTTAAATCAGCCAGTAAAATATCACCTTTG
>JALQUJ010000166.1 GCA_023263825.1 Porticoccus sp. | reverse complement strand
TACCGGGTTTGGCCGTACGGGTAAATTATTTGCCTGTGAATGGGCTGGCATTACCCCTGATATTTTATGCCTGGGAAAAGCAATGACCGGCGGGTATATGACACTGGCGGCTACACTGTGCACTACAAAAATAAGCGATGGCATCTGCAATGGTGAGGCTGGAGTCTTTATGCATGGCCCCACCTTTATGGGCAACCCCCTGGCCTGCTCTGTGGCTAATGCCAGTATTGACTTGTTACTCAGTAGTAATTGGCAAGCTCGCATTTTAGAGATAGAGCAACAGCTGAAATCAGGGCTGGCACCTGCAATGGCGTTCGATAATGTAGCCGATGTGCGCTGTTTAGGCGCCGTAGGTGTTATTGAAACCAAGCAGCCCGTGGATGTCGCCAAGATTCAAAAGCAATTTGTAGCGGAAGGTATTTGGGTTAGACCCTTTGGGAGCAGAGTCTATATTATGCCGCCCTATATTA
This sequence comes from Porticoccus sp., assembly GCA_023263825.1. GTDB lineage: Bacteria > Pseudomonadota > Gammaproteobacteria > Pseudomonadales > Porticoccaceae > Porticoccus. The sequence goes on along the minus strand of JALQUJ010000166.1, from coordinate 2,179 downwards.
TCTCAAAAGATGATTTGGATAAGTTAATGACCAGTATGCTTAAGGTGGTTAGTCATCACTTGGCCTAGCCTAAAAGCAACAACTCTTAATTCCACTAACTCTATCAGCAATTAAAATTTAACCATATTGTCATTTTTTTCTAAATTTGCTTCTTACAAAAAAACCTAACAATGCCATAGGGATACATACATATATAATCACTTTAAATAAACTTACAATCCCCTGTTTTGTCTGATCAAGATTATTCAAAACCTTATTATTTAATTCAATTTGGACTATATTTTTATACCAAAATAGATCAAAGAGATAAAAAGTTACTAAGTCACCGTTATCTTTATTAATTTTTTCTAAAATTCTACTACAACTCAAATCATACCTTTCATATACAAGTTCATGCCCATCGATGAAAACAAATCTTATTTCCACTAACTTTCGATTATTCTTAGCATTTTTTTCTCTACACTTATAACCTGCTATGTTTTTTTCGTATTTTGAAAATGTTTTATCACTTACACTCTGACTAACAATTATTCTATAAAAAGAGATTATTAGAACTATCGCATGAATCAAAATCACAACAGAAATAACAATGTAAAATGTTTTTTTAGCTAGTGACCATCATTTGCGACCTTCTCAATGAAGTTTTTGTCTCGACTATCTCTGATCATCAACTTCTTGCCTGTTTACTTTAGGCCAAAGAATACAATCCCACCGCCTTATTTAGCTTCTCCATAAATGGAGCACTATAAGACCTGGCTTTTTCAGCACCCTCACGTAGCACTTTTTCAATATGCTCTGGGTTTTCCATTAGTTCGTTGTAGCGTTCTCTGGGTTCACGAAGCTCTTCGTTAATCAGTTCAAACAATTGTTTTTTCGCTTCACCCCAGGCGATGCCATTTTCAAATTCTTTGCGCATGTAAGCCGTTTGTTCTTTTGTGGCAAAGGCACGCCATACTTGAAATACCGTGGAATCATCAGGATTTTTTGGCTCGCCCGGTTCCAGCAAGTTGGTTTTAATCTTGTTGATGTGCTTTTTCAACTTTTTTACTGGCTGGAATAACGGAATAGTGTTGCCGTAGCTTTTACTCATTTTACGGCCATCAAGACCCTGTAATACGGCCACATGATCATCCACAACAGCTTCTGGCAATGCAAAATGTTGGCCGTAGATGTGATTAAAACGCTGGGCAATGTCACGGGCCATTTCGATATGCTGTATTTGATCTCTGCCTACAGGCACTTTGGTGCCGTTAAACATCAAAATATCGGCTGCCATTAGCACGGGGTAAGAAAATAGCCCCATGGTGATACCAAAGTCATTATCTTCGCCAGCTTCCTGATTTTTTTGTACAGAATCTTTATAGGCATGGGCTCTGTTCATTAAACCTTTGGCGGCAACACAATTTAAGAACCAAGTGAGCTGGGGGATTTCTGGAACATCAGACTGACGGTAAAACACCACATTATCGGTATTTAACCCTAACGCTAGCCATGTGGCGGCGATTTCTCTTGTGGACTCGTGGACTTTTGCTGAATCCTGACATTTAATCAAGGCATGGTAATCTGCAAGAAAGTAGTAGGCATTAACGTCATGTTCTTGTTGGCTAGCAGCGATGGCAGGCCGAATAGCCCCCACATAGTTACCCAAATGGGGTGTCCCTGTGGTGGTAATGCCCGTTAATACGGTTTCTTGCTTATTTTTTTCTTTATCTTGCATCTCTATATCCATCAAAAAACTTCGCACAACAGTTCACAATCGCGCACATCATACGGATTTCACCACCCGATGAAAGCATTAGTATAAAAAGGACAGCATCTACAAGCTGTAGAACCCTGTTCAAACCTATTAAGCAATCACCAAACTATCTTGGCTGTTATAAAAGCCACTCAGCACTTTAAATAAGTTGTGTGCATCATCAACACCCGCCAACTCACGTATTGAATGCATAGCAAACGTAGGTACACCTACATCAAGGGTCTGTACACCTATGTTTGCTGCTGTAATGGGTCCAATGGTGCTACCACAGCCCATATCTGTTCGGTTAACAAAGGATTGCACCGATACACCCTCTTCCTCACATAGATGCCGAAATAAAGAAGATGTCACGCTATCTGTAGCATAACGCTGGTTGGCATTAATTTTAATTACTGGGCCTTCGTTAATCACTGGGCCATGATT
>JALQUJ010000156.1 GCA_023263825.1 Porticoccus sp. | reverse complement strand
GAGGTCAAACAGATAACGGCCATTAATACAGCCCTCAAATGGTTCTGGCCCAAGATTTTGCAACAGGCGATGCTCTGCTGGCTCATCATCCAACCACAGCACAGAGCCAAATCGGCGTGGGTCCGTAAACCTTAAGGCTATTCTGTCATCAAAAACCACATCAACATGATCATGCTTTTCCGGTGGAATACTGGCATCGACAACCCTAAGATTTCCAGACATGCCCAAGTGAATCATTAAGTACCCATGATCAAACTGAAACAACATATATTTTGCCCGCTGACGACCACGGAGAAGGCGCTTATTCTTTAGTAATACTGGCAAGCCTTCCGGTACCGGCCAACGGAGCCTGCCATTTCGCACAATCACATCAGTAACACATGTGCCTTCAATATGAGGCAAAACCCCTCTCAGGGTAACAACGACCTCGGGAAGTTCTGGCATGATTAGCTCCTGGACATAATGTAAATGGAAGAATACTGCACGAATTACACAAAATCGTAATTGATAAACACCGGCCTATGCCTGAAAAATCAAGATCTGGCATACTAGGCAGGTTAAGTGGCGCCATCAAGCCTCTCGATAGATATTCCAGCCATCATCAAAATTGTTCAGTATATAAAGGAAGATTTAATGGCTTTAGGCAGAAAACGAACGCAAAACAACACTGAAGCACAGCAAGGGGACATAGACCTCACGCCGATGCTTGATGTCGTTTTTATTATGCTTATCTTTTTTGTTGTAACTGCATCGTTCGTTAAGGAATCTGGATTAGAAATAAACCGTCCGCCTATTTCTGAAACACCCCCGGATTCACCAGAAGAAAACGCCAATATTGTTTTCAACATTACCGAAAATAACGAAGTGTTTTTATCAGGCCGCCATATCGATATACGATCAGTCCGAGCCAATGTGGAAAGAGCACATGCAGGCAACCCACAAGCCAACGTCATTATCGAGGCACATCCCAAAGCTAAAACTAATACCTTTGTTCTTATCTCTGATCAGGCGAGAGAAGCCGGTATTACTGACATTGCACTGACTACCCTAAAATAGCTTCCGAGCTTCCCTAGGCATAAAAACTAGCCATAAAAAAACCCCGAAAATCTCGGGGTTTTAATACTAACGGTTCTTTTTCTATACTTTCTAAGCCATTTACTCTAAAGCTTACTTAATTTTAGCTTCTTTGTAAGGTACGTGTTTGCGAACCACAGGATCATACTTGCTGAACTCAAGTTTTTCTGGCTGAGTGCGCTTGTTTTTAGTTGTGGTGTAGTAGTGCCCAGTGCCTGCACTGGATACCAATTTAATGGTATCGCGATTAGATTTAGCCATGATTTATCTCCTTAAACCTTTTCGCCACGCTTGCGCATATCAGCAAGAACCTGCTGAATGCCCAGCTTATCAACAATGCGCATGCCCTTGGCAGAAAGACGCAGTCTTACGAAACGCTTTTCTTCTTCAATCCAAAAACGGTGAGATTGTAAATTAGGCTCAAACCGACGGCGAGTCCTGTTCTTCGCGTGTGAAACGTTATTTCCAGACATCGGCTTCTTGCCGGTGACTTGACATACTTTAGACATTGCTTCGCCTCTAAAATTACTTATTTAAAGTAAGGCAGCACCACCAATATCTGGCAACTGCTTTTGAATTCAGTTAGTGGGTCTCTCGAGGTAAAACCGAAGTAAAACATCGAAAATAAAGCGCTTTTGAAGGTCAAACATAACCTGACAGAGAGCACCCTCACAGAGAGCCGCGTTTTATACCAGAACGCCTTTTTGAAAGCAAACAAATTCTCTCGATTTGCCCTAATTTCAGTGGTATCTCTAATTGGAACAGAAATATCTCTCCATTTAACGAGCAGCAGAACAAAAAAACTTTCTTAGGCCAACCTCTAAAACAAATATGAATACATCACTCACAACAAACCGTGCTCAGCCAAAGAAACTGTATAGCCACCGCCCACAATCACATGATCAAGCACTCTGACGTCAACCAAACTTAAAACCTGCTTCATGTTTTCGGTCATCAGGCGGTCAGATTCACTTGGCTGTGCTACCCCAGAAGGATGGTTGTGGGAAAGAACGACAGCAGAGGCATTATGGAATAGTGCTCTCTTAACTACCTCCCTTGGATGAACCTTGGCACTATCTACGGTACCAAAAAATAGCTTTTCCCAGGCAATCAAGAGATGCTGGGCATCCAAAAATAACACCGCAAAAATTTCTTGCTCACTATCCCGCAAGTGTGAAAGTAAAAAGTCTCCCACCAATGATGGATTAGTAAAAACCTGCTCGCGACTAAGCTGTTCTCCCAAATGCCGCCTGGCCAGCTCCATAACAGCTTGTAACTGGACATACTTTGCCTCTCCAAGACCGCGAACCTGACAAAATGATGCTTTACCCGCTGATAGCATGCCTGCAAGACTGCCAAACCGCTCTAATAGCTCATTGGCCAAATCAACAGCAGAGCGACCAGCACAACCGGTACGCAAAAAAATTGCTAATAATTCAGCATCCGATAGGGCGTTAGCCCCTCTTTGTATAAGCTTTTCTCTGGGTCTTGCTGATGTGGGCTAATCACTGATCGCCATATACACCTCCATGTGTAGGTATTACTTGTATGCACACTCTTAATGTATGGACTTTGAATCCATAAGCATTGAATGTAAGCACTGACTACGCAAATTCCCTTTGCAGTGTTATCTTAGCCATATCAGAATAAACTTTCAGGAAAATTAATGCCCTCATTGGCCAATAAACGTGTTCTGCTCGGTGTAACTGGTGGCATAGCTGCCTACAAAAGTGCAGAGGTTGTACGCCGGCTACAAGACTCAGGTGCAACGGTTCGTGTAGCCATGACAAAAGGCGGGACAGAATTTATTACGCCATTGACCATGCAGGCCCTGTCAGGCAACCCGGTTCACACAGAATTATTAGATACCGAAGCCGAAGCCGCCATGGGCCATATCGAACTATCTCGCTGGGCCGATGTTATTGTCATCGCACCAGCTTCCGCAGATTTTATAGCCAAGCTCGTTAATGGTGAAGGCAGTGATCTCCTATCTACCATCTGCCTAGCAAGCAGATCCCCATTGGCGATAGCCCCGGCAATGAACCAAGGCATGTGGCGCAACGCCAGTACTCAACATAATATCGAGCGGCTACGTGGAAGAAGTGTTCATATTTTTGGCCCTGCTGAAGGCGAACAAGCCTGTGGTGATGTAGGTCCAGGCCGAATGATTGAGCCAGATGACATTGCAGAACTAACTGCCGATCTATTTGAAACAGGCTCTCTGGCAGGTAAAAAAGTTGTTATTACTGCGGGACCAACACGGGAAGCCATTGATCCCGTCCGCTATATCAGTAACCACAGTTCCGGAAAAATGGGATATGCCTTAGCAGAAGCTGCAGCTGAAGCTGGCGCAGAGACTGTTTTAATTAGCGGCCCTGTTAGCTTAAAAGCACCGGAACGAGTAAAAACACTCTCTGTGACTAGTGCACGAGAAATGTACGATACAGCATTAGCTGAAGCCAATGGTTGTGACTTATTCATTGCGTCTGCCGCTGTGGCAGATTACCGGCCCATACAGGTTTCAGAGAAAAAGATTAAAAAATCTGCAGATACCATGACCATAGAGTTAGTTAAAAACCCGGATATTGTCAGTGCCGTTGCCGCACTACAAAAAAGGCCTTTTACCGTTGGCTTTGCTGCGGAAACAGCCAATGCAGAGGGTGGCCTTGAACACCATGCCCGTGGCAAATTAGAACGAAAAAACCTTGATCTTGTGATCGCGAACGATGTTTCAGACCGCACAATTGGTTTTAATAGTAATGATAATGCTGTTCTTGTCGTCGAAGGGCAAGGATCAGAAGCTATACCAAAAATTAATAAGTCGATTCTTGCACGTCAATTGGTTGTCAAGATCGCAAATATGCTCCAAGGCTAATAAACATCATGAAGAATGCCGATACCGTGGGAACCAAGACAAGTATGCTTGGCAAGTTAAAGCAGCACCCGCTGGTGCTGGGAATACTATTTCTTATTTACTTGGTTGTCTGCTACACGCTGTATCATCACAAAGATAAAGCAACAACAGCTAAGCCAGGAAAAAATAAGAAAAAAGCGCAACCGGTTAATGATGGTGATGAAGGGACCGTGGACGAAAACAGTGACTCCTATTTACAAGTTCTTGCCTCAGGAGGTGAAGCAAGCAAGCCAGGGCAAGACTCACAAACAGAAGAAAGTTGCCCTGAAGAAGATAAGCCTAAAGAACCTACGGCTAAAGAAAATGAAGAGTCCACCGCAACGCCAGAGCCAACCAGTTTCCCCGGTGTAGTCTTTAGGGATTACGACATTCGCGGCCTTGCAGGCTCCCAGCTCACCGCAGAATTTGCCCATAAACTGGGTAAAGTTTTAGCGACCAAAGCTCTGGATCTGGGTGAGCATTCAATCATTGTAGGCTGTGATGGCCGCAACTCAAGTGGAGAGCTTACAGAGGCCCTCGAACAAGGTATCTTGATCACGGGCTGCCATGTTATACACCTCGGTCAGGTACCAACCCCTTTGCTAAATTATGCTACCCATGAATTATCTGAAACCGATTGCGGCATTATGGTGACGGCCAGCCACAACCCCGCTGAATACAACGGCTTTAAAATGTTTTTCAAACGCCATGCACTATGCGGTGATGAAATCCTATCGTTAAAGTCAGAGTTGGAAAAAGATATTCCGGAGATGAATCCAGGTGAACTGGAAGTTAGAGATCTCTCTGAAGAATATGTAGTTAACATCGCCAATGATATCGTGCCGGCTGACGACCTTAAAGTTGTTTTGGATGCTGGCAATGGCGTAGCAGGGAAACATGCATGCCGTGTACTTGAGGCAATTGGCTGTGAGGTCATCCCACTTTACTGTGACGTCGATGGTGATTTCCCCAATCATCCACCGGATACTTCCGTAGCAGAAAACCTGGCAGACCTTATTGCCTGTGTCAAAGAAAGTAATGCTAATCTCGGTATTGCGCTCGATGGTGATGGCGACCGAATGGTGGCGATTTCAGAGAGCGGAAAGATCATCTGGCCAGATGAGTTATTAATGATCTTTGCCCGTGATGTCGTATCCCGACATCCTGGCGCTGACGTCGTCTTTGATGTCAAAAGCACCAATCGCCTGAACAGCTTAATAAGTAGTTATGGCGGACGGCCTGTAATGTGGAAAACAGGTCACTCCCATATGTACAACAAAATTCTGGAGTGTGAAGCACCGGTAGGTGGTGAATACAGTGGCCATATTTTCTTTCACGACCGCTGGCATGGATTTGATGATGGTACCTATGCTGCAGCTCGCCTAATAGAAATCATGGCCATTCGTGAGCAGGGCCTTGATGAAATGGTAGCGGGTTTTGAAACGCGTTATTCCACATCGGAAATCAAGATAGAAGTTGCAGACGAAGAAAAGTTCTCTGTCATGGATAAACTCGTTTCAAACCATAGTTTTGAAGCAGGTAATATTTCAACGATTGACGGGCTGAGAGTTGATTTGCCAGAGGGATGGGGGTTGATAAGGGCTTCAAACACTAGCCCGGCACTGACACTACGTTTTGAAGCTGACTCCAGTGAAGCCCTGGAAAACATCCAGGCTACTTTCAGGCAACAACTTGAGTCTATCGATAACAAATTGACATTTTAACCATATAAATTAGAACAGGATCGACTAATGTCTCTGACCCGCGAAGCGGCTAGCAACATCGCCAATGTACTTTCTGAATCACTGCCTTATATCCAGAAATTTACTGGAAAAACTATTGTCGTTAAATTTGGCGGTAATGCCATGGTGGATGAAAAACTTAAAGCCAGTTTTGCACGAGATATTGTGATGATGAAACTGGTTGGCATGAACCCTGTTGTAGTACATGGCGGAGGCCCCCAAATTGGTGACCTGCTAGCACAACTGAATATCGAATCTCATTTTGTCGATGGCATGCGAGTCACTGATAGCAAAACCATGGACGTTGTGGAAATGGTATTGGGCGGCAGTGTCAACAAAGAAATTGTTAACCTGATCAATGGCGTCGGAGGCAGTGCCGTAGGCATCACCGGTAAAGACGGCCAGCTCATCAAGGCTCGTAAACTAAAAGTAACCCGGTTGACCCCTGAGGTAGAAGCCCCTGAAATTATCGATATCGGTCATGTAGGTGAAGTAGAATCCATTAATACCGACGTTATCGACATGCTCACAGATAGCCATTTTATTCCCGTTATTGCACCTATTGGTGTTGATGATAAAGGTAATTCCTACAACATTAACGCTGACCTGGTTGCAGGAAAAATTGCTGAAGTACTCCAAGCAGAAAAACTTATGCTGCTCACAAATGTTGCAGGGCTTCAGGATAAAAATGGCGAAGTCTTAACAGGCCTATCCACCAAGCAAGTAGATGAACTGATTGCCGATGGCACCATATACGGTGGCATGCTGCCTAAAATCAGTTGTGCATTAAATGCTGTTAAAGGTGGAACAAAGAGCGCACATATCATTGATGGCCGAGTAAACCATGCCACTCTACTGGAAATTTTCACCGATCAAGGCGTAGGTACTCTTATCACAAATCTCACACCAAGCGAGCAACCCTAATATGGCAACAGCTAAAGGCTCCCGGAAACAACAAATTCTCCAATCCCTGGCACGTATGCTTGAAGCAACTCCCGGGGGTAGGATTACGACCGCTTCTTTAGCTGCAGAAGTTGGCGTCTCAGAAGCCGCTCTTTACCGCCACTTTCCCAGTAAAACCAAAATGTATGAAGGGTTAATCGACTTTATTGAAGACACGCTGTTTAGCCGGATTCGAGTGATTCTTACAGAGGAGTCAGATACTGTCGGCCGTTGCTATCGAATACTTACTTTACTGCTCACTTTTGCTGAACGTAATCCCGGCATTACCCGCCTACTAACTGGTGATGCGCTTACTGGAGAGACTGACCGCTTACACCACCGCATACAACAGTTATTTGACCGCCTGGAAACACAGCTGAAGCAGATTCTTCGTGAGGCTGAAATTAGCAATAATCTGAGGACAACAACAACTGTGACAGCTGCAGCAAATATGATGTTAGCACTGGCGGAAGGACGAATCAGTCAATTTGTCCGCAGCGGCTTCCAGCGTAGACCTACGGAATATTGGCAGGATCAGTGGTCTGTGGCGATGACAGGCTTCTTTAGGGAATAACAGCTTCGGGAGTAACGACATCCTCTTCTAAGCCCTTACCCTTATTTAGCCCCCTTTAATATTTTCAGGCGATCTAAGTACCCCAGATAACGATCTTTAGTGCCCTGATATTCTTGCTGACGCACTAACAACATATTCTCACCACCACGCTGTTCATCTATCTGGTTATCCATATTTTTTAACAGTGCTTTTGGTACATGCCTTCCGCCCAGTTGATAGTTGGCTGCTTTAATTCTTGAGGCATCCAATGCCTTTTCATTTTTCTCTAGATTAGACCGAATAATTTCTATCTCTCTATCTAACTGGGTCAACTTCCGATCCATTGCAGCTTCCAGTTCAGCAACCTCAATGTAAGTGCGTAACAACATCTCGTCTTCTTTCCGCTGAGCTGCTTCAGCCTCTGACCGACTTCTTTGTACTTCCTCAGGCTCCATATCTTCAGGATCTACCTGTGGCTCAATTACATCAATAACTGTTCCAGACTCACTCAGTATTTCGTAACCATTAGCAACATATTTTGGCGGCACAGCATAATCAATGACCAAGTTACCCTCGTTATTACGATAACGATAAAGGTTCCCGGCTTCTGCCACCATTGCAGAAAGGCCTAATAACATGACTACTATCGATACTATTCGCTGGTAGTTTTTCATAATAACTATCATTAATACTTATAACATTTATCCTGTACTCGGCTTAGTTCGCCTAATACAACATCAGGTTTTGGTAAAACTCAAGAATCTAAATTCTACGCAATAATACACCCTCAACTTTCAAGGGGCGGCTCCACATCCACAAATACCCTTCGCACTAATTATTTACTGCCAGGAATCAGTACTCAATTCGACCGCTAAACTTTCCCTTAAAGAACTACATCAGAGAAGAATAGTTGCACTGAAGAAAAGCCCTCTTTAGACTCCCTTCCAACCTCCCAATTTTCAGCCCCTCTGCCTTACGTAGAAGCTGTATGGAAAAGACTACATGGAAAAGATAGCCCCCTGATGCCAAATGCCATCCCGGAAAATTCTGTAGGCCCAGATAACTCTGTCGGCTTAGTCACACCAGAAACCCTGCATTTTGATCAGCCTCTGGAGCTAGCCTGTGGTCGCACACTTTCCAATTACCAACTGGTAGTTGAAACCTATGGCGAGCTCAATGAAGACAAAAGTAATGCCATTCTAATTTGCCATGCCCTAAGCGGCCATCATCATGCTGCTGGTTATCACTCTGTGGAAGATAGCAAACCCGGTTGGTGGGATAACCACATTGGCCCAGGCAAACCTTTTGATACCAATCGTTTCTTTATTGTCTGCCCTAATAACCTGGGTGGCTGTCACGGCAGCACTGGCCCCAATTCAATCAACCCTGAGACCAACAAACCCTGGGGGGTGGATTTCCCTTCATTACGGGCACGGGATTGGGTACAAAGCCAGGCAAGGCTGGCTGATCACCTAGGCATACAAACATGGGCTGCCGTTGTAGGCGGTAGCTTGGGTGGCATGCAAGCCATGCGCTGGGCACTGGAATACCCAGACCGTCTTCGGCATGCTGTAGTCATCGCTTCGGCCATGAAGCTCAGCGCCCAAAATATCGCCTTTAACGAAATTGCTCGTAACGCGATTAAATCAGACCCTTATTTTCACGATGGCCATTTTCTCGAAAACAGTACATTACCCCGCAATGGCTTGGCATTGGCCAGAATGATTGGCCATGTGACCTATTTGTCCGACGAGCAAATGGGCAATAAATTTGGTCGTGAACTGAGATCCGGTTCATTTCAGCAAGGACAAGACACCCCCGTTGAGTTCCAGGTAGAAAGCTACCTTCGACACCAGGGTGACGCATTCTCCAATAGCTTTGATGCCAACACATACCTGCTAATGACCAAGGTATTGGACTACTTTGATTTAGCCAGGGAATACGATAATGACCCGGTAAAAGCATTTAGTAACGCACTGTGTAAATTTCTTGTGGTATCTTTCTCCACAGACTGGCGGTTCGCACCAGAGCGCTCTGAAGAAATTGTTAAAGCATTAATTGATGCCAAAAAGAATGTCTCCTATGCCGCCATTGAATCCAATTTGGGGCACGATGCATTCCTGTTGCCCAATGAACGTTATGAACAAGTGCTCTACGCCTACATGGAACTTATTGCTACAGAGGTGTCTGTATGAGTATTCGTATAGATCTCGATATTATTCAGCAATGGGTAGCCCCCCAAAGCCACGTACTGGACCTTGCCTGTGGGGATGGCGCGCTACTAAAAAGTTTAAAAGAACACAAAAATGTAGAAGGCTACGGCCTGGAAATTGATCAGGAAAAAATTACTGCGGCCATAGCCAATGGTGTCAATGTGATTGAAGCCAACCTGGATACAGGTTTATCTCAATTCGCCGACAATAGTTTTGACACGGTCATCATGACCCAAGCATTACAAGCCATGCGTTACCCACACCTCGTCTTGGATGAAATGCTCAGAATTGGCAAACAGTGCATTGTGACTTTTCCAAATTTTGGTCATTGGCAAGCCCGAATCTTTCTTTTAACCCATGGCCGTATGCCTGTAACCAAAGAACTTAGCTATCAATGGTACGACACACCTAATATCCACTTCTGTACTGTCAAAGACTTCGAAGTGCTCTGTGCTGAAAAAAATATCCTGATAAATCAACGGGAATTCGTTGCTGAACGATTCCTAGACAGGCAGATCAAAGGAATATGTCCTAATCTGTTTAGTAATACAGCGATTTACTTACTCAGCAATTAAGCTCCGTAAATAAATACAGAAACTCATTACGGAAACCCTTAAAACCTCGAGGTTTTTGGAGGCAATCAATATGAATAATCCTATCAATTTATACAAATCAATTTGGATACCCCTATCCGCACTACTAATAGCACTACTTGCTTTTAACGTACAAGCAGACAACAAACCCTATAAAGAATTTGGCAATATCAAAGTCTATTACAGCTCATTTAACAGCAGCTTTATTCTGCCGGAAATAGCCAGCGCCTATAATATTATCCGCGGTAAAGATAAAGGCCTGGTCAATATTTCCGTGATTGTTGATGACAAAGTCGGTGGAAAAACTGCCCTGGTTAAAGGCACTGTTTCCAATATTTTTGCTCAGCAACAAAAGCTCAAGTTCTTTGAAGTGAGGGAAGGCAAAACCGTCTACTACCTCGCACCCTTCGAATTTGAAAATGAAGATTCAATGACCTTTAAAATACAAGTTCAACCAGACCCAAACAAACCAGCTCATTCACTCTCGTTTCAAAATAAATTCTATTTTAACGACTAGTTTTTTGAGCGACTTGATTGTAACTAACCAATAATTACTCTAAATTCATAAGCCGTTTCTCTCAAACGGGAAATGGCTTTTTCTGGCCACCATTTATTTCAACCCACAACTTATGTTGAGAACAAACAAACCAATGAAAGTCACACTGGCAAGCAGCAACAAAGGAAAACTGGCGGAATTTCAGCAACTACTTTCAGGGCTCAATTTTGATGTGGTGCCACAATCAGAATTTAAGGTGCCCGATGCCATCGAAAATGGCCTGAGCTTTGTAGAAAATGCCATTATCAAAGCACGTCATGCTTCAAAACTGACAGGCCTTCCTGCCATTGCCGATGATTCTGGCTTGGAAGTGGATATTCTTAACGGCGCGCCGGGTATTTATTCATCCCGCTTCTCCGGTGAAAATGCCACCGATGAAAAAAATAACCAACGCTTACTTTCGCTACTTCAGGAAGCTGAAGAAAATGAACGCACCGGCCGGTTCCAATGCCTGCTGGTTTATATGAGACACCCGGAAGACCCCACCCCCATTATTTGCCAGGGCACCTGGGAAGGTTTAATTACTCTTTCTCCCGAGGGTGAAAATGGCTTTGGTTACGATCCGCTCTTTTATATTCCGGAATTTGATTGTACCTCAGCGCAACTGGAAAAAACCCAGAAAAATAAAGTGAGTCACCGTGGTAAAGCCATGGCACAACTGTTAGAAAAGCTGTCTCGCTGATTGCTAGCGCGCACAGCTCTATTTCCTCCATGCCACTACTAACACTGCCACCACTCTCACTTTATGTACATATCCCCTGGTGCGTAAAAAAATGCCCCTATTGTGATTTCAATTCCCACACGGCAAATAACCAATTACTCGAGGAAGAATACCTGCAAGCACTGATTCAGGATTTGGAATTAGAGCTACCCTATATGCAGGGCCGAAAACTCAGTTCCATATTTTTTGGTGGCGGCACACCCAGTTTATTTTCTGCTGACACCATAGGCCGAATTATTCAAGCAGCCCAAAAACGAATAGGTTTTGAAGATAGGATGGAAATCACCCTTGAAGCCAACCCCGGCACATTTGAACAGGAAAAATTTTCTGGCTACAGAAGCATCGGTGTTAATCGGCTTTCCATCGGTATACAAAGTTTTAATAATAATCAGCTAGAAGCACTGGGACGTATTCATTCCTCAGAACAAGCAATAAAAGCGATTGAAACTGCAGGAAGTGCCGGTTTTGAAAATATCAATCTCGATTTAATGCACGGTTTACCCGGACAAGATATTTCACACGCTATGGCCGACCTAAAGCAAGCCATTGATTTAAATCCCAACCATATTTCCTGGTATCAATTAACCATTGAATCCAATACGGTTTTTTACAACAAACCACCCACCCTGCCAAAAGATATTATTTTGGAATCGATTCAGGAAAAAGGTCTGAAACTATTGGCAGACAATGGTTACCAACAATACGAAGTCTCCGCCTACTGCAAAGAGGGAAATAAATCTTCACACAATATGAATTACTGGGAATTTGGTGACTACCTGGGTATTGGTGCTGGCGCCCATGGAAAAGTTACCTTAGTAGATGAAGGTAGAATTATTCGAACCGCAAAAACACGAAAGCCAGAAGATTATTTGGCCCGGGAAAATTCTTATACGGCAAATTGCTACACTATTCCCAAAGAAGAATTACCGATGGAATTTATGATGAATGCTATGCGGTTAAATAATGGTGTGCCAAAACAATTTTTTTCGGATAGAACGGGGATTACTTTGGAAGAAATACAGCCGGCTTTGGATAAACTGAAAAAACTAGAATTAATAGAACAACCAATTAACAATCTATCGCCTACAGAAAAAGGGCATCAGTTTTTAAATAATCTTTTGGAAGTATTTGATAATTAGCATTTCTAAAGCAGTGGTCGAGTCTATCTTGACTTGTTATATATTTTTCATAGAAAGTCACAAACTATTATCACTTAGCAGGTGATTCAAATCTACATAAGCCTCTTCTGACCTTGATGGTACTCTTGCTAATTCGATGTAAACTTTCCCAAACTCCGTTTCGATTTTCCAGTGTTCGAACTGATCCATTTCAGTAGTAGAAAATCGCTTTAAGAAAGCAAGCATTGCTGAAAACTCGCCTTTGCTTAACTTATCCATATTCTGCATTCCATTTCTTAGCACCTATTTGTAATCTTACTACACATAATAATTACTATTTCTTCGGTTTAAAGTTCCAGTTTTGTTTAGTGAAAAAGTTTAACAGCAACCAATACTTTCTTTTTTATCTTCTGAAAAAGGCAGTACATTATCACTTTGTTTGAATATGCCTTGGTGTTGATCAAAATTTCCTGAAAATTCAAAATGCTCTGAAAACCTAGATCCCTCTAATATTCGATAAGTATTCCCACACACCGAAATTACTTTTCCTTTTGGCATTTTGTTCTGCTTATCCAATTCAAATGCACAACCATTATTTGGAATACCACCCCTATAGGTGACTGATAAACCGTAATCTTCTCTGCTCTGTTCCAATTCAGGTAATTTAAATAAACGGTAAGTAGCTGAATAAAAATTAATATGGCCTATTTTGTTTTGCACTTCGGCATTATCGATTCCTAAAGGCCGATCTTCTACTAATCTAGGATCGGCAAAACCTGCTTTTTTTGCCAATTGAATAAAGTCATTCCAGTAGAGTGCACCGCTAAGACACTCGCCGTAAAGCACCGGGTCCGCCATTAATGCTGCCGGGACTCTACGGTCAGCATAGACATCAGAAAAATAGAGTTCACCGCCGGGTTTTAATAAACGGTGTGCCTGTGCCAATACTGCCTGTTTATCAGGGGATAAATTAATCACGCAGTTGGAAACAATAATATCGAAACTTTCGTCTGCTAAATTTAATTCATCCAGTTTTTCGATATAACCTTTGATAAAACGCACATTGGCTTTTTCATAACCAAAGGCTTCCCGGTGATAATCAATATGTCGATTAGCCACATCTAATTGTTCGTCAGTCATATCGATGCCGACAACCTCACCGCTCTCGCCTACTAATGAAGACAACACATAACAGTCCTGGCCAGAACCACTGCCCAAATCCAGAATGCGCATACCTTCAAGTAATTCAGGCGCCACCAAACCACAACCATAGTATTTGCTGGAAACCTCCGGGTGGATTTTTTCCATAATAGGTTTTAGGTGTTTTGGAATATTATCCAGGGTACAGCAGGCATCGGTTTTTAAGTCCTCAGAACTAGTTAGCTCTTTTCCATAATAGTCTTGTACTTTTTCTTGCACTTCTTCTTGCATAAATTTAACTACCTGTCTTTTTTATTTACGTTGCCAGCCGTGATATTTCTCTACCCATCGCAATATTGCTTGAGGGGCATGTGCCCTGCTCCATTCTCCCGCCGCAAATTTATTAGCTTCGCTTAAAGTTGGGTAACTATGAATAGTGCCTAAAATTTTCTTCAGCCCCAGGCCCTGCTTCATGGCTGTAACAAATTCGGTCAGTATATCACCCGCATGGTAACCCACAATGGTAGCCCCAAGTATTTTGTCTTTGCCGGGAACGGTGAGTACTTTTACAAAGCCTTCAGCCATGTTATCTGCAATGGCTCGATCCAGATCATCCATGCCATATTTAGTAATTTCATAGGGAATATCTTTTGCTTTGGCATCGGCTTCACTCAACCCCACATGTGCTACTTCGGGATCGGTAAAGGTAGCCCATGGAATGACCGAGTAATCCACTTTGAATTTTTTAAAACGGCCAAATAGCGCATTCACCGCTACATACCACGCCTGATGTGAAGCAGTGTGAGTAAACTGATAGGGGCCCGCGACATCACCACAGGCATAGATATTAGGGTAACGGCTTCGCAGATACTCATCTACCGTCACAGTGCCGGTAGCATTAAGTTCAATGCCCAAATTTTCTAGGCCCAATTTTTCCGTGTTGGCCATACGCCCAAGGGCTACCAGTACCGTGTCAAAACTTATTTCTTTGGTTTTATTTTCATCAGTACTTTTATCTGTTGTTTCCAGCAGAACAGTATTCTCACCTTCTCTGATTTCGAAACTGACGGGTTGATGGTCAGTTAGTACCTCAATGCCTTCTGCAATAAATTTCTGACGAATAAATTCAGACACATCTTGATCTTCTCGGGGCATTAGGTGAGACCGCCTCATTACTATCGTGACCTTGGAACCCAATCGACTAAAGGCCTGAGCTAACTCACTACCAGTGGGGCCACCACCCAAAACCAGAAGCCTTTTCGGTAATTCATTGATACCCCAGAGGTTATCTGACGTTAAATAATCCAACTGATCCAAGCCCGGAATAGGTGGTATAAACGGGCGTGCACCTGTAGCGATGACAATATTGCGGGTGGTGATGGTTTTGCCGTCGACGCTGACTTCCCAGGGGGACAAAATAGTTGCTTCACCTTGAAGGCAATCAACCCCTAAAGAGTTATAACGCTCTACTGAGTCATGGGGCTCAATATTCCGTATCACTTGCCTGACACGCTCCATCACAGCAGGAAAATCAATGGTTGGTTCAGCAATATGAATACCAAGACCTTTTGCTTTATGAATATCATTTACCGTTCGGGCTGCCTTGATTAAGGCTTTACTTGGCACACAGCCGGTATTGAGGCAATCGCCACCCATTTTATGTTTTTCTATCAAGGTAACTTTGGCCTTAACTGCGGCAGCAATATAAGAGCTGACCAGCCCGCCACTACCAGCTCCGATAACAACCATGTTGGTATCAAAAAAAGATGGCTTTGGATAATTTTTATAAACTTTTCTGCGCTGGACAATGCCAACAATCGCTCTGGCAATAAAAGGAAAGATAGCCAAGAGCGCAAATGAAAGTAGTAATGGCAACGAGAGAATACCCGCTGTAGAAAACTCCTCCACCGCACCTAATTCTGCACCAGCATTCACATAAACAGCCGTACCTGCCAGCATACCGACCTGGCTAACCAGATAAAAAACAACTGCTTTCATGGGTGTGATACCCATAACAAGATTGATCACCCAAAATGGTACGACAGGGATCAAACGAAGAGAAAATAAATAAAAGGCGCCGTCTTTTTCAATACCTTTATTTACGGCACCCAAATAATTGGCAAATTTGCTTTGCACCCAGTCACGCAATAAAAAGCGAGAGACTAAAAAGGCCAGTGTTGCACCCAGCGAACTGGCAAAAGAAACCAACAATAGCCCCACCCATAATCCAAATATCATGCCGCCAATAATTGTTAGTAGGGCAGCTCCCGGGAACGATAGGCTTGTGCCAATAACATAAATAACAAAATAGACTGCAGCAGTCAGAAGTGGCTCTTGTTTGTATAAATTCTGAAAAAAATCCAGGCTAAGGTATTTTTGGCCATCAAAAAAGAGGTAACTGCCCACAATAAGGGCTATAACTAAAAGAAGAGCTATTTTTTTCACAGGTTTTTATCTTTATTAGTATGTGTTTGTTTGACGCCAGGATTCTAGCCAAACTAAGCATTATCTGCCCGGTTTAGAACTATTTTTGGACTGTCAGTTCAATATAAAAGGCAAGGCATCACGCTAAAAGATGAAACACCGGTGATTTTTGTCATAAAAGTGACAAAAAAATGAAATACATTATTTCATTGTGGCTAGCCCTAGCTACAATCATATGAAAACTGTTCGAACCCAAATCAATGGCAGCTAACGTCATACCTTCTTTCATACCTTCTGTCTTACCACCATAGTTGTCTCGCTTATTATCCAACCAATTCTTCCTTTAATTTTTCCCTGAATATTTTCGTAACGTATATAGAATGGAACTTGTTCACTCCCCACCGAGTGAGTGTTATCATTTACCACTATTCTACCTCTGCACTATTGAATTCACATTAATTTGGAGACCCCATATGAGCGACAATATCGTTCACGTGACCGATTCCGCTTTTGCAAGCGATGTTCTCGGCGCTGACGTACCAGTACTGGTTGATTTTTGGGCTGCCTGGTGTGGCCCCTGTAAAATGATTGCACCAATTCTTGATGAACTGGCAACAGAATACGCTGGGAAAATTAAAGTATGCAAAATGGATGTCGATGCCAACCCGGAAACACCCTCAAAGTTTAATGTTCGTGGTATCCCTACATTAATTTTGTTCAAAGATGGCAATATTGAAGCGACCAAAGTTGGCGCTTTGTCAAAAACTCAATTAGTTGAATTCATTGATGCCAGCCTATGATTAGTGTGCGGCAGTGCATTTGCACTGCCGCATTGTTGCAACCTCTATCTTGTTGCGATTTCCAAAAGGCGCGCCTATACTGGCACCACTGCATTAAGTACTTCTAAACTGAGAACATCACAAAATCTTTGACACCCCTCTTCCTAGGGCATGACACAAAACTCTGGCTGCCAGCCAATTCAAATTCTAACAATATCCTATGTCTGCATTTATGAATCTTACTGAACTTAAAACCAAACCCATTGATGAGCTATTAAAAATAGCTTCTGAGATTGGACTTGATAATCTCGCTCGCTCAAGAAAGCAGGATGTCATCTTTAGCATACTCAAGCGCCACGCTAAAAGTGGTGAAGACATCTACGGTGATGGTGTTCTAGAAATTCTACCCGACGGTTTTGGTTTTTTAAGATCTTCTGACAGTTCTTATCTGGCAGGCCCAGATGACATTTATGTTTCCCCCAGCCAGATCCGTCGTTTTAACCTGAGAACAGGTGACAGTATTTCTGGAAAAATTCGTCCACCGAAAGAGGGTGAGCGTTATTTCGCCATGCTTAAACTGGACGAAATTAATTTCGACAAGCCAGAAAATGCTCGGAACAAGATTTTATTTGAAAACCTTACACCATTGTTTCCAGATGAGCGCCTGGTATTAGAAGAGGGTAATGGTTCTACGGAAGATTTAACCGGTCGTATCATCGATCTGATCTCACCCATTGGTAAAGGCCAGCGTGGGCTTATAGTTGCCCCGCCTAAAGCGGGTAAGACCATCATGATGCAGCATACTGCTCAGGCCATTATTCGTAATAACCCTGAATGCTACATTATTGTATTGCTGATTGATGAGCGCCCTGAAGAAGTGACCGAAATGCAACGAACCGTTCGAGGTGAAGTGGTTGCATCTACCTTTGATGAACCCCCATCACGCCACGTTCAAGTTGCCGAAATGGTGATTGAAAAAGCCAAGCGCTTGGTAGAACACAAAAAAGACGTCGTTATTCTGCTCGACTCCATAACTCGCCTGGCACGAGCCTATAACACGGTACAGCCCTCTTCTGGCAAGGTATTAACCGGTGGTGTTGATGCCCATGCACTGGAGCGCCCCAAGCGTTTCTTCGGTGCCGCTCGAAACATTGAACAGGGTGGCAGCCTGACCATTGTCGCCACGGCATTGGTAGAAACCGGCTCTAAGATGGATGAGGTTATTTACGAGGAATTTAAAGGTACTGGTAACTTGGAGTTACACCTGGATCGTAAAGTATCTGAAAAACGTGTGTACCCTGCCTTTAACATTCGTCGTTCAGGTACACGCCGTGAAGATCTGTTAATGAGTGAAGAAGATCTTCAAAGAGTGTGGATTCTTCGTAAACTACTCCACAGTATGGAAGATGCAGATGCCATTGAGTTCCTTATTGATAAATTGAAAGGCTCCACGACTAATGATGAGTTTTTCCTCTCAATGAAAAGAAAGTAAGGACTCTTTATCAAGAATTATAACAATGAAAGTAATACCCATAAAAAAGCCCGGCAATAAGTCCGGGCTTTTTTATGGGTGTTTATTATAGAAGTTGCTCCCAATAAATGAGCTCTATGGGGCAAGCCGGGAAATAGTCCAACTATTCTCTTTCAATAGATACTGAAAACGATCATGAAGCCGGGATTCACCACCCTGCCAAAACTCAAATTCGGAGGGAATGACTCGATAGCCTCCCCAAAAATCGGGTAATGGCACCTCACCTTCTGCATATTTCTGTTTCATTTGAATAAACTGGGCCTCAAGAGCTTGCCGCGATGTGATACGACTGCTTTGCTTTGATGCCCAGGCAGCCAGCTGGCTGCCTCTAGGGCGCTTTAAAAAATATTTTAATACCTCTGTCTTGGTCAGTTTTTCAGCCTTTCCTCCAATAATCGCCTGTCTATCTAGCCTCATCCAGGGGAAAATCAAACTGACATTAGGGTTTTCAGCAATATGGTGCGCCTTACGGCTACCCAAATTGGTATAAAACATCAAGCCTTTCGCATCAAAACCTTTAAGCAATACAGTTCGTTGCCAAGGCTTACCCTCTTCATCAACTGTCGCCAAACACATGGCTGTTGGGTCAGACAAGCTTGAATCAACTGCCTGATCCATCCACACACTAAATTGCTCAAATGGCGAGCTGTGTAATGAATCGCTGGTCAAACGACCATATTGATATTCTCGACGGCTATCTTCGAGTGACATATAACTCCTCCAGAGAAGGCAACCATTTTATATGAGATACAAAAGGGCACTTACTTAAAACCAAGCCTTAATTTAAGCAATCAGATTTAAAGGCTTCGAACAACAACAATACCGTCAACGTTGCGAATTTCTTCCAACAATTCAGCAGTTGGTTCTGTTTCTACGTCCACGATATTGTAGGCGATATCATCACGACTTTTATTAACCATATCAATCACGTTCATACTACGGTCAGCCAACAGTGAAAGTACATTACCCAGCACTTTTGGAACATTTTCATTACAGAAGGTTATACGATAGCCACCATTTCGAGGCATTTTAGTCGCAGGAAAGTTAACCGAATTAACAATATTTCCATTTTCCAAGTAGTCCATCAACTGGTCTGCGGCCATCATGGCACAGTTTTCTTCAGCTTCTTCCGTGCTGGCACCAATGTGCGGCATCAACAATACATTGTCGCGGCCCAAAAGTTCAGGTGTAGGAAAATCTGTGACATATTTACCCAAGCCACCATTATCCAATGCATTTTGTACGGCACTGGCATCCACCACTTCTTCACGGGCAAAATTGAGCAAAATGGCAGAAGACTTCATGCATTGCAGTGCTTGAGCATTAATCAAATGGCGGGTAACGTCCAAAGCAGGAACATGCAAAGTAATAAAATCAGCTCGACCTAACAAGCTTTG
Source organism: Porticoccus sp. (assembly GCA_023263825.1). Taxonomy (GTDB): domain Bacteria; phylum Pseudomonadota; class Gammaproteobacteria; order Pseudomonadales; family Porticoccaceae; genus Porticoccus. Next base: position 4,458 of record JALQUJ010000156.1, on the reverse strand, counting down.
CAAATTATCCATTTTTTCTACATTGCTCGATAAACGCCATGCGGCTTCAACAGAAATCGCTGGATCATAACCTACAACATTCATGCCCAACTCTAGTGCCATGTTGGCAACCATAGAGCCAATAGCACCCAAACCCACAACACCCAAAGTTTTTCCAGATACCTCACAACCAGCAAACTGCTTCTTTTGCTTTTCAAGTAATTTAGACATTTCAGCGCCATCAGTAATATCCGTCAACCCCTGAACGTAGTTCATGCCACCGAAGATATCCCGTGATGCCATAAACAGTGCCGAAGCAATCAATTCTTTTACTGCATTGGCGTTCGCACCTGGCGTATTAAATACAACAATGCCTTTTTTGGTAAATTCTGGCACAGGAATGTTATTCACACCGGCACCCGCTCGCGCAACAGCGCTCACACTGGCAGGAATTTCCTCATGATGAAGCTTATGACTACGCAACATAAAGGCATCAGGCTCAGCAAACTCAGTGGCAATTTCATAATGATCACGAGGAAAACGATCCAACCCTTTAGATGAAATCTGGTTATAAGTACGAACTTTATACATGTTTGTATCCAACGTTATATTCGGTAAATGATTTAGGGTTAATTGCTCTTAAGCAACTTCAAGATAAGCCCATTCTATCCAGGGCATTAACGCTTCAAGGTCTGATGCTTCAACCGTTGCACCACCCCAAATACGCAAACCTGCTGGTGCATCACGGTAAGCACCAATATCATAGGCAACGCCTTCTTTCTCTAACAACGTCACTACTTGTTTTACCTTATCCGCACCCAGGTCAAGACTTAAGCAAATACTGGTATTGGACAATGTCGCCACATCTTCTGCCAAAAAGTTGATCCAACCACGCCCAGCAACAAATTGCTTAACAACATTGAGATTTGCTTCAGACTTTGCAATAACAGCTTCTGCACCACCCAATGATTTAACCCAATCAAGTGCATCCAGATAATCAGCCACACAAAGCATAGATGGTGTATTGATAGTTGCGCCTTTAAAAATACCTTCAATTAATTTGCCACCTTTTGTCAGGCGAAAAATTTTTGGTAGTGGCCAAGATGGTGTGTAACTTTCCAACCTTTCAACTGCTCTTGGGCTTAGGATCAACATCCCATGGGCACCTTCTCCGCCCAATACCTTCTGCCAACTGAAAGTAACAACGTCTAACTTTTCCCATGGCATCTCCATAGCAAAAACAGCTGATGTTGCATCACAAATAGTTAAACCCTGACGCTCATCGGCAATCCAATCACCGTTAGGCACTTTGACGCCAGAGGTCGTTCCATTCCAGGTAAAGACAATGTCATTATCTGAATTAGCCTGGTTCAAATCAGGTAGTTGGCCATAATCAGCACCGTAATTGTTTACATCTTCCAGCTTTAATTGCTTCAGAATATCGGATGACCAACCCTGACCAAAAGATTCCCACGAGAAAACATCTACCGGACGTGGCCCCAACAATGACCATAAAGCCATTTCAACAGCCCCGGTATCAGATGCCGGCACAACACCAACACGATAGCCTTCAGGCAACCCCAGGATTTCCGCCGTTTCAACACACACTCGCTCAAGTGCTGCTTTACCTACTGCTGCACGGTGTGAACGACCTAAAGCAGAAAGATCCAGGGAGGAAACATCATAACCTGGACGCTTACTACAAGGGCCAGAAGAAAAATTAGGGTTAGCCGGCTTTTGTGTCGGTTTCATAATTCATTGCCTAGGGATTATAGGGATAAAAAGAAACGCACAATTTTAATCGTGATTGTACGAAGAACAAAGCAATTTGCCTGAAAAAGGCATATAGAACGCGTTATGTTGATTATTTTGTAGATTCATTAAGGTCATAAGGGTGGGCTTAGAATCAGAAAAGGAGCAATCTCTGTAAGATTACTCCTTTCTACTGACTCAATATAAGTCTCTAATATTGAGTGTCCAGAAATGTTATATCTCTATAAGTATAAGTGCTATTTTAAGTTCGCTCGTTCTTTTTCAACCAAAAAGCTGGCTACCTTCAACATCCCAGAATGACCACCAGCATCACGGCCAGATATCCGGAACTTACCATTTACAACCAGCTCTGGTGTTCCCTGCATACGATACCGTGCTTGCTTTTTCTCAGCCAAATCTACGGCCATTTCAATACTTCCAGAATTAAACACCTTACTAAAACGTTCTTTTGAAACGCCATTTGCCACAAACAAACTGGCAATCTCAGCTTCGTTTAGTAATTTTTGTTTTTTAAGATTCATCGCCTCAAAAATGACATCGTTCATTTTATCAAATACCTTCAATGCCTTTGCTGTGTAATAGGCTTTAGCATGTAAGCGCATAGATGGATGCCACACAGCAGGAACACCAACAAATTTAACATCATCAGCCTGCTCTTTTAACCAGGCTTTAATTTTTGGTTCAAAGGCAAAACAATGACTACAGCCGTACCAAAAAACCTCAACCACCTCTACTTTTGAAGGGTCACTAGTTGAAACTACTTCTGGTAATACCTCGTATTGAAGGCCCGCTTTATAAGGTTCTTCTGCCTGGCACGCCGCCAAAGGCAAAAAGGCCACAATGAACAGTAAGGATGATAATAATCGATTCATCAATTTTTCCCTTTGAAGTTGATGTTGTTAGCTGTACATAGACACTTTTAAACTGACCAGTTTCTGAGAAAGGGGTTCCCCAACAACAGGCTCTAAATAAAAATTCCCAATTGCAAGGATACCTAACTACAGACATAAAAAAAGCGGCACAAGCCGCTTTTTTTACAATGAGCTAACTACTTCAAACCAGCTATAAAGTTCGACACCGCTTCAATTTCAATGTCACTCATATGAGCAGCTACGCCACGCATAGTTTTAGTGTCACCATCATTGGTGCGAGCCATATCACTTTCTGGTTCATGGGCGCCCGTCCGGAATGCACGTAATTGCTTAGCCGTATATTGAGAGAACTGGCCACCTAGAGCTGGATAACCTGCAGGTGCATTACCATTACCAGACGGTGAATGACAGCCTGTACATGAAGGAACACCTGTTTCAGGGTTGCCGCCACGATATAAAGTTTCACCACGATCCAAGTTCTCTTCTTTAGCACCAGCCATTTGAATCCTTTTAGATGCATAAAATGCAGCGATGTCTGCCAAATCCTGATCAGAGAACGCATTCAGCATCCCTGTCATTTCAACAATCTTGCGGCTACCTGACTTGATATCACCCAACTGCTTGATCATGTACTTCTCACCTTGACCTGCCAGTTTTGGAAAATTAGCTACAGCACTGTTGCCATCAGCACCATGGCAACCTGCACACATTGCTGTTTTAGCTTGCCCTGCAGCGGCATCGCCTTCTGCAAAAACAAGGGAAGAAGCCATTATTGAAGACGCTACTGTAAAACCCAACACCGCAGCAAATCCTAGAATCATTTTTTTCATTGGTTAATCCGCTCTCTGCATTCCGCTACAATATAAAAACTTTATATAAAAATTGGTATTGCCTTAATTGCCTTATAAAAAGCCGGGGCATTATATACTAACTCTACCCTGATCTTAATAGGTGAAACAATGAAACCCCAACCTTAACAGGTGAAATTACAAATCAGTGGGGCTAGGCAGAACTAAAATTACTGTCATTGTGAACCTGTACAATCACACTATTAACCCAAACATCACTGCTCAGAACATTGGTTACACTTAAAATATAGCTACCCAAATAAGGCCTTTATGTCGGACTCCATTGCATTTACCAAAGCTCAATTTTTAATTAGTGCACCATCAATAAATCAGTGCCCTGAGGATACAGGGAGAGAAGTTGCCTTTGCCGGACGCTCTAATGCGGGTAAGTCCAGTGCAATTAATACCCTGACAGACAACGCCAAACTTGCACGCACCAGTAAAACACCCGGGCGCACACAATTACTAAACTTTTTTTCCCTCAGCGAAGATTGTCGTTTAGTGGATCTTCCCGGTTATGGCTTTGCAAAAGTATCTAAAGCCACCAAGCAGGCTTGGGACCGTAATTTGGCCGGCTATCTTCAGGAGCGGCAGTCACTGCAAGGGCTTGTTATGTTAATGGATATCCGCCATCCACTTCAGCAATATGACTGGCAAATGATTCGCTGGGCATCAGAATCGGAAATGCCCGTACATTTATTACTAACCAAGGCAGATAAACTTAAAAGAGGGCCGGCAAAAAACACTCTTTTACAGGTTCAGCGAGAGCTGGAGAATGAAGGCTTAAGCGAGAATATATCGATTCAAACATTCTCTTCGTTAAAGAAAGAAGGCTTAAAAGAACTCAAGAAGCAGTTACTAAAATGGCTTAACAGCCCTGAATAATCCTTCTTCGCTGGTTTTCCCTATAAATCTCACACAAAAAAAACCCTAACTATCGGGGGGTAGTTAGGGCTGACTTTGCTGTTGCTTGGAGAAAAAAGCTT
>JALQUJ010000125.1 GCA_023263825.1 Porticoccus sp. | reverse complement strand
CTCAGTCAGCGCTGGTGAAACAATAGTGATACCAGAAATTACCCTGGAGCCTGCCGACGGCGTGTTAGAACTGACGTCAAAACCATCCGGGGCAACGGTCACCATTGATGGTGAATACAAAGGCACCACGCCAATCACTCTGGATGTCAGCGCCCATGATCAACATAATATTTCTCTGTTTTTAAACGGACATATTACCCGCAAAGAAAAAGTCTCGTTAATGCCCGGAGAAAGCAAAGCACTGGATATCCCATTAACTGCCAATAAAGGTGATATTCGTATTATCACCTCTCCCGCTGATGCTGCCATTTGGATTGATGGAAGACTTATGGGTAACTTGAGCAACTCAAAAGGGAAAACCTTTAGCCTCCCTAGCAGGCCACACCGTATTGAAATTAAAAAGCCTGGTTATGCCAATAAAACCCGTATTGTTACACCTCAACCTAATTTAAATCAGATTGTTCGAATCAAGCTTTTGACGGAACGTGAAGCGCGGTGGGCCAGCACCCCCAAGCAAATTACGACAGCAGATAATCAAACCCTGAAACTGTTTAAACCAGAACGTAAATTCACCATGGGTGCCTCTCGCCGGGAATCTGGCCGACGGGCGAATGAAGTGCTGAGGGATGTTCAAGTTACACGCCCGTTCTACCTGGCGACGAAGGAAGTGACCAATAGCCAATTCAAACAATTTCAACGGCAACACAGCTCACGCCACGCCAATGGCAATACATTAGATCGCCCAACTCAGCCAGTGGTGAATGTCAGTTGGAACCAGGCAGCCCTTTACTGCAATTGGTTGAGCAAAAAGGAAAATCTCAAGCCGGTCTATACCGAAAAACTGGGAAAAGTGACTGGCACTGATATGAATGCCAATGGCTATCGGTTGCCCACGGAAGCGGAATGGGCATGGGCAGCTCGTGCCACGGACAGCGGTGAGAAAAAACATGGCTGGGGTAGCAGCTTCCCCCCTCGAAATAAAAGTGGCAATTTTGCCGATGTCAGTGCAGCTAAATTGATCGGGAGAGTTATTGTTTCCTACAACGATGGTCATATTGTCTCTGCACCTGTGGGAAGTTTCCCACCAAATGAAAAAGGACTATATGATTTAGCAGGAAACGTTGCTGAATATGTGAATGACTTCTATGGCATAGAATTCAGCCTGGGTATGAAAGCCGATAAAGATCCCACAGGCCCGGAGAAAGGCGAGTTTCATATCATTCGTGGAGCCAGTTGGCGCCACAGTAATATTACGGAACTTCGGCTTTCATTCAGGGATTACGGCAATGACCCCAGGGATGATGTAGGCTTTAGGGTAGCGCGTTATGTTAATTAGAGACTTTTGTACAATTGTTCTTTTGCTCTCTAGCGGGCGTCGCCTAAAAGCGCCTACTTTTGGTAAAAATGTACTCAATCGGTCATTTATACTTTATAAACTCCCTCATTCCGTGCATTTTTGCCTTGCCAGAAAACAAAATTACGGCTCGTGCAAAGGCCTCAATTTAAAAATCAGCATGAACAATATGAAACTCTATAAAAAATGAAACTCAATATTAAAAGGCCCATGAAATTTAGGTTTGTTTTATCCGCATTTTTAGCATTGTTACTGCCACTTTCTCCTGCATTACCAGTGGTGGCAGAAGATGCTGTGGAAGAACAACAAACATCATCTCCACAAACTGAAGCACCCAACAGTAAAACAACATCAAATACAGCACCAAAAACAAAATCCAAAAGCCGCCCTTCAGAACGTGAATTTGATCCCTCTGAAGAAATTTCGGAAGATCTGTCAGTCCCATTCCCCGTGGATATTTAAGGATACTGTTAAGTATGAAAAACAAAGCCTCCTCAGAATTTCTTTATCAGGTCTTTGCCCTGATCCTGGCTATCATTCTGATACACACCTTCTATGTCACATTAATCCGGCCCAATGCCAACGCCATCCTTCAACAACAATTGGCCAGAGAAGCCGCTGGGGAGGCCTATGTAGCTGAGCGATCTTTTTATATTGTGGTAAAAGATTATGAACAGGAAGCCTGTTTTGTCCTGATGCTATGGGCCATGGCTATTATGGGATTCAAGGCCAGGTCGGCCATGGAAGAAAAGAAACTACTTAGCCAAAATTTATTGTCTGTAGCCGATGGCACCCGGGTATTACCCGAGGATGCACGCCAGATGTCTCGACCTATTCAGGCATTGCCTGGCGTTCAGAAGGAATATCTGGTTTCTCGATCACTGCTTGCTGCCCTGCGCCGATTTGAGTCAACACGAAATATTCAGCATGTCTCCAGTGCTGTTAGCGAGGTACTGGATACGGAATCAGACCGTCTGGATTCAGAACTTTCTATGGTTCGCTATATTGCCTGGGCCATTCCTTCCATCGGATTTATCGGTACGGTTAGGGGCATTGGGGAAGCATTAAGCCAGGCCCACAAAGCTGTTCAAGGTGATATCGCGGGCGTCACCGCCAGCCTGGGTGTAGCGTTTAACTCAACCTTTATTGCATTGGTGATCAGTATCGTTGTGATGTTTTTAATGCATCAACTTCAATTAATGCAAGAGCGCCTGGTGCTCGATACGCACAGCTATTGTGATGACAATTTACTGCGTCATTTAAAGAGCGACTAAAAACCTGAAACCAAGAAACCGCTACTACCAGTAAAACTTTGTTGTAATCAAAACGAATAAAGAGGAATCGCCTTTTCCATGAGTCTAGCCATTATAGAAATTAACGACTGCGGCCTTTGTTGTAGCCCTTGTTATGGCAACGAACAAGGACAAATGTTTGTCAGTCCCGGCTATGCTCTACTGACGGAACAAGGAATTACCACAGGCAATGCTGCTCTGGAAAAAGCCTACTTACAGCCTCAACAAAGTTTTAATCAATATTGGCGTCAACTCAATTTATCGCCACTGCCCTCACCTACCTCACAAGCCAGACACAACGCTGATTTAGCCTATGCCCAATTGCTACAGTTACATAAAGACAGCGGCAGCCCTGAGGAGATTGTTTTTGCTACGCCCGGCAGTTTTGATCGTGATCAGCTCTCTATTCTTTTAGGGTTAGCCAATGCCGCACCATTTAAAACCATTGGATTGGTAGATTCTGCTGTTGCAGCAGCCAATCAAACTAATCTTTTTTTATCCAACCCTGTTTTACCCAATCATTATCTCCACTTGGATATACAACTTCACCAACTGGTTCTGACACGGCTTTCAGTCAGCAATCCTTTTATAGAGCGCGCTGCGGTAGAAATTATTACTGACACCGGCCTAAAAACTTTTTACGACATCTGGGCGCGCTATATTGCCAATCAATTTATTCAGCAATATCGTTACGATCCCCTTCATACGGCTGAGGGTGAGCAACAGCTCTATGATTCACTTCCCATTTGGTTAGAAAAAGTGAATGGCGATCAGGAAATCGCTGTCTCACTTGATAGCCCTCAAGGTACCTACAAACTCAACCTTAACCGTAATGATTTGTTAGCCAGCAGCCAGCCTAAAGTGGAACAACTACAGCAAAAACTGGATAGCTTCGTCGGTGAAAACGACTCACTGATTGCAAGCCACAGGGCAGCGTTATTACCTGGCCTTACAATACAATTGGGCATGGACCAAACCCTGCCAGCCAATGCAACTATGATGGGCTGCCTGGAAAACATGGAGAGTATTATCAATAAAAGTGGAGACATTCACTTCGTTACTAAACTACTGCTTTCCCCACCCCAACCAAACAATGTAAGTAGCGAGACTTCAGCCAATAAAGAGCCCTCAGCAGGCATTAATAAAAAGCCCTCAGCGGATACTAATAAAGAACCTGAGCACAATCCTACCCATGTGCTCTATCAGCATCGAGCCCAGGCCATTGGAAATACTTTATACATCCACCAAGAGGAACAAGGACTGAGTTTTTCCCAAGAGCAACCGAGTGATACCAAACTCTTTGTGGAAAACGGGCAGGTCTACTTTCAATCAGAACAAACTGATCTATCTTCAAACACCCCCTCAACAACGCTACAAGTTGGGGAGACCATAACTATTGGCACACATTCATTGCAGTTTATTGAGGTAACCCGTGGTTAAGTTTCTTGTAATTAAGGTGTATTGAATTGCCCCGTTTTAAGCGGAAAATTACCACCTTCAGCCTGTCGTTTCTCGACATTATGGCCTGTGGTTTTGGCGCAGTGACTCTACTTTTTCTGATTCTAAAACACGATGCGACAGCAGTAGAATCAGCGGACCCGTTAATTGCTGCAGAAACAAATTTACTACAAGAAGAAATCCTGCTGAGTGAAGAAGAACTGGTCAAACTGAAAAACAGTTTAAAAAACCTCGAGGATTCCTATGTCGAAGCACAAGGACTCTCAAAACGAGTATTAGCCCAAACGGAAGAAGTTCGCAGGGAGCTCAGTGCACAACCTGACCCTGAACAAGAAGTTGAATTACTTCGCAAGCAAGTTGAAGAGCTGGAAGAGGAAACAGCAAAACTTGAAGAACAGGGAAACGATGACGATGTAAGACAATTTGTCGGCGAAGGAGAGCGGCAATATCTGACGGGGCTTAAGCTCGGTGGCCGTCGAATTTTAATCTTAGTCGATGCATCAGCCAGTATGTTGTCTGACTCTATTGTTAACGTTATTCGACGTCGCAATATGAGTGATGCCGTAAAACGTAAATCAAAAAAATGGCAACGGGCCGTACGTACCACCGAATGGTTGGTCGCTCAATTGCCCCGGGACAGCCAGTACCAGATTTACACCTTCAATACCTCAGCCAAAGCGGTCACAGGTGACAATGGAATCTGGCGTAATACTTCAAATAGTGCCGGCCTGGACGATGCCATCACTGCTCTTAATCGTACTGTCCCTAACAACGGTACAAGCCTCATCAATGCATTTGACACTATAAATAAATTTGATAGCGCACCGGATAATTTATTCCTGATCACCGATGGCTTGCCCACACAAGGACGAAAATCACCCAGCGGTGGTACTGTTTCCAGTCGTGAACGGGTGCAACACTATCAGGACGCAGTAGTCACATTATTGCCACGCCGAATTCCGGTCAATATTTTATTATTTCCCATGGAAGGTGATCCCGTTGCTGCATCCAGCTTTTGGCAACTTGCGTTATCA
>JALQUJ010000081.1 GCA_023263825.1 Porticoccus sp. | reverse complement strand
AGACTAGGACGTTGATAGGCTGGGTGTGGAAGCGCTGTGAAGCGTTGAGCTAACCAGTACTAATTGCTCGTGAGGCTTGACCATATAATAGAAATGATTGCATATCGGACAGATGTGAATCTTGAATAACACTTGTTGCTTTAACATTTTTTACCGCCCTATTTGAATACGGAGCACTAATGATCTTGCCTCTACCCGAGCGCACTGATCGCTTCGCATTCATACCAGTTTTCCTGGCGACCATAGAACATTGGTACCACCTGATCCCATCCCGAACTCAGCAGTGAAACGATGTATCGCCGATGGTAGTGTGGGGCTTCCCCATGTGAGAGTAGGTCATCGCCAGGATTTAAATATAAAACTCCAGTATCTGTAAGGTACTGGAGTTTTTTTATGTGTTTCTATAATGGCCTAAGCACCAAAAAAGGATAGTGCTAAAAGAAATGCCATGGAGGTGAAGGGTCAATACACAATGGGTTTAGGTGAGGGTTGCGACTGTGACCTTAAAGAATAAAGGCCGGTTGATTAACTGGCCTTTAAAATGAAATGTATTTTTTCCTACATTTGTTGTTAATTGTTTTGTTTATGTGAAGTTATTGATAAATATCCCGGTAAGTATCTCGTAGTGCCTTTTTCTGAATCTTACCCATAGTGTTGCGTGGAAGTTCATCTAAAAAGAAAATTTTATTCGGTTGTTTAAATCGTGCAATTTTTTCCTTCAGGTAAGACATTACATTTTCTTCGGTAATATCAGAATGGCTTTCTTTGATGATAATTGCGGTTACACCTTCTCCAAAATCAGGATGAGGAACACCAATAATCGCAGATTCTTTAACACCGTCGATTTCATCGATAGCATTCTCCACTTCCTTGGGGTAGACGTTGTAACCACCGGAAATGACCAGATCTTTTGCTCGGCCGACAATACTAATGCGTCCTTCTTGATCCATAGTTGCCATATCACCCGTAATAAAAAAGCCGTCATCACGGAATTCTTCAGCGGTTTTCTCGGGCATACACCAGTAGCCCTGGAAAACATTAGGCCCTTTAATCTCAAGGATACCTACTTCACCTCGTTCTATTTCATTGCCTTTGTCATCAGCAACACGAGCAGATACCTCAGGAAGAGGGAAGCCAACAGTGCTGGGAATACGATCACCATCGTATGGGTTTGAGGTAATCATTCCAGCCTCAGTCATACCGTAACGTTCAAGAATTTTATGGCCACTGACATTTTCAAACGCTTTAAATGTTTCTGCTAGTAGTGGTGCTGATCCAGCAATAAACAGTCTCATGTTGTTGCACATATCAGTTGTAAATTCTGGATCTTCCAGTAGGCGAACATAAAAGGTGGGTACACCCATCATCACAGTGGAGCGGGGAAGGTTTTCTTTTATAGCCGGTAATGAAAACTTCGAAAGAAAGATAACTTTTGAGCCATTTAATAGAGCGCAGTGTAGTGCCACAAATAGCCCGTGAACATGAAATATCGGAAGCGCATGAAGTAGCACGTCTCCAGCTTCCCAGTGCCAGTAGCTGTGAAGTACTTTCGCATTAGATGACAGGTTGTCGTGAGACAGCATGGCACCTTTAGGGCGTCCAGTGGTACCTGATGTGTAAAGGATACAGGCAGTATCACTCACTGAGCAGTGTTCGGTATTAGTATTGATAGGAGCGCTGGCTTTTGCATCAGCTAAGCTGCCACAACCTTGTTCATCAAGGGTCATCACATGGGGAACATTTAGTTCCTTGGCATTTTTTACGATGGTTTCATAGTCTTGAGGCCGGCAAACGATTAAATGGGGATTGGCATCACCCATAAAATATTTAACTTCTTCGGCGGTATACGCCGTATTCAGGGGTATAAAGATTGCGGCGACACGAAGGCAGGCAAGATAGAGCAATACTGCTTCTGCAGACTTGTCCACTTGTACAATAACTCGGTCTCCTTTTTTTACGCCGAGTTGCTTGAGTAAGCCTGCCAGTTTTCCTGTTTCATTTTCGATTTGGCTGTAAAGCAAGCTACCTTGTTCATGTTCAAGAAATACTGCTTCTGGGTCAGAAGGAAACTTGGAATAGAATAATTCATAAATATTACTGTTGCTCATGTCATCTCCCCTGCTTGGAACAACTCGAATCGAATAATTAAAGTGGGCTCTTCTACCAAGCGTGCAAATATAAAATACATAAAAATGGCAGATCTAAATCAATTTCTTTTCGATGGTTAAATCCAAGAACTATTGTTTGAAACTATTATTCATCATTGGCGCAGATGATAGGCAATTTCACGGGTTCATTCATAGTCTTTAGTAGGGTTATTCATAATTTTATTCATTTCTTTTTTTGCCAAACAAATCCCGTTGCTCATGTTTATGCCATATCAGGCATAATGCTGGTTTAGTAACTTAAAATATTATTGGTTTTGAATGGAAATCTATGGGCTTTATTTATGCCTTGGCATTGTAGCCGGACTAATCAGTGGTCTGTTTGGATTGAGTGGTGGTGTTGTTATTGTCCCCATTCTTATTTTTACTTTTGCCGCTCAGGGTTTCTCACCTGAAGTACTAACTCATCTGGCAATAGGTACATCCCTCGCTACCATCGTCGTTACCTCGATCAGTTCCATTTTTGCTCACCATAAACGCAGGGCTGTTTTGTGGCCAGTGGTTATATGGTTGACGCCGGGGATTATGATAGGTGCTGCCCTTGGCGCCACTTTTGCTGTCAGTATTGCTGGCCCGGTTTTGCAATTGTGTTTTGGTGCCTTTCTCTGTGTGGTTGCGACCACAATGATGCTTTCACTGCAGCCTGATGGTGTTCACTCGATTCCTGGCGTAGTTGGAAAGAGCATAATGGGTGCTGTGATTGGTTTTGTCTCGAGTATCTTTGGAATTGGCGGTGGTTCACTTTCTGTGCCAGGGCTATCCTGGTTTAAGGTGCCTATGAAAAATGCGGTAGCTACATCGGCTGCTTGTGGTTTGCCTATTGCTATTAGTGGTGCCTCTACTTATTTATTTCAAGGCTGGCAGGTTACGGATTTGCCTGCCGGTGCTTTTGGCTTTATATATTTTCCAGCTTTTATCGGTATTGTGTGTGCCAGCGCATTTTCTGCCAAATGGGGTGCTAAATTAGCCCACCAGCTACCAGCACATATTTTGCGAATAGGTTTTGCCGTGTTGCTGTTAGTTATAGGTGCTCGTTTTATATGGCGTAATCTTGAGTCTCTATTTTAAATAGGCGTATATGATGGACCCTAGCATTTAGTAATTTTCTTTTTTGTACTTAAGGTGTCTGGTGAGTATGTCGTTATGAGTGGATGGTAATGGATAAGTTGTTACGAATACTGAGTGATGGGGAATATCACTCAGGTGAAGAGCTTGGGAAGTTGCTGGGGATTTCCCGTACGGCCATATGGAAGCAAATGCAGAAAGTTGAGGCGCTAGGGTTGCCTGTTGAATCACAAAAAGGCTGTGGCTATCGTGTAGCTGGCGGCTTGGATTTGTTAATTCATGGCATGGTATATAAACAGCTTTCTTCTAAGGCCAGAGGCATGTTAAGGCAGCTCGATATTGAAGCAACAGTTACTTCTACTAATGAGCTTGCAAAAAAGAGAGCAGAGTCGGCCCATTCATCAGGTTTAGTTATTTTGGCTGAACAGCAAACTAATGGTCGGGGTCGCCGCGGTCGGGATTGGATAAGCCCCTATGGTTGTAACCTTTATTTATCTCTGGTGTGGGGTTTTGACGGTGGTGTTAGCGCCTTAGAGGGTTTGAGCCTGGCGGTAGGCGTTGCTGTTCGAAAGGCAATAATGCGAATGGGTGTAGAGCCCTCAGCACATAAAGAGCTCTCAGCACATAAAGAGTCTTCAGCAAATAAGGAGTCATTAGCGAATCAAGAGCCTTCAGCGAGCAAAGTACCTTTAGAGCTTAAATGGCCTAATGATTTGTTATGGAAAAAAAGAAAAGTTGGTGGGATCTTGCTTGAGGTGATAGGAGATCCTGCAGGGTTTTGTCAGATTATTATTGGTGTTGGTCTTAATGTGGCAATGTCTAAAAACCATGCTGAAGGTATTGATCAAGGCTGGGCTAATTTAGTGGAGTTAGGTCAGGGTGGCGCATCTCGGAATAAGTTGGCCGGGGCTGTTGTTGATGAGCTTTTACTACTTTTAGATAAATATCATGAGCTGGGTTTTAAGCATTATAGAGATGAGTGGCATCAATATGATGCGTATGCGAACGAAATTGTCACACTATTGTTAATGGATAAGTCTGTAGAAGGTGTTGCTCGGGGAGTTGATCATTCCGGGGCATTGCGATTGGAAATTAATGGTGAAATAAAAACTTTCAGTGGTGGTGAAGTAAGTTTGCGGGGGGGGGAATGATCCTCGAGATTGATGTAGGAAACACCCGAATTAAGTGGCGTACACTGCAAAATAAAATGGTGACTGATCGAGGTGCTTTGTTAAAGGAAGAGCTTGGGTCATGGTTGCTTAGTCTAAAGCAGCATCAGGCACCAGATAAAATACGTTTATCTTGTGTCGCAAACAAAGAAATTGTTAAGCAATTTGTAGTACACGCCAGTCAGTGGGATTGCTTGCTGCAAGAGGCAAAAACAACCTCTATTGCTGCGGGTGTTAGTTGTGGTTACAAAGACCCGGAGACTTTAGGTGTAGATCGTTGGTTATCGGTTGTTGCTGCCTTTAATCAGTTTGATGAGCCTTGTGTTGTTGTTGATGCGGGAAGCGCTTTAACTGTAGACCTTGTTGGTGATGGTCGGCACCTTGGTGGTTATATTGTGCCTGGGCTGGGGATGATGCGTCAGGTATTGTTTGAGGGTACGAGTCAGGTAAAGGTGGATTTTCTGGCAAAGGCGAGCATTAAGCCTGGTTGTTCTACCAGGCAAGCAGTAACTAATGGCAGTTTATTAATGGTCAAGGCTTTGATTGAGTCAGCGGCGGAATCCCTAAAATCTAATATGGGTAGTGCAAAGATAGTTATTACGGGGGGGGATGGCGAGTACTTGTCGGCAGTATTTAGTGATCAGGTGTGTTATTTGCCCGAGTTGGTTATGGATGGTTTGGCGCTGGTGGTTTCTGAGGGATAAACATGAGGTGGCTGTTTTGGGTGCTTTTGCTAGTCAATCTAGTCGGTTTTTACTGGTTTAGTTTGTCGTCCGATCACCGGTCGAGTAAAAATGCTCCACAACAACCATTGGTTGTGGGTAGTGGGTCAGATTTAGATGAAACAAGATTAGTCTTGGTCAGCGAGATTGAGATCTCGAAACTCGGCAGCACAAAGCCTGAAAATGCAAAGCTCGATTCTTCTAAAGTGTTGGTTGGCACTGGAGCTGAAATGCCAATAATTATGGCTTCCACAGAGGCATCTGAAGATGAGCTGCTAAAAGTACCCATAAAAAATGGTGAAGAAATTCCTGCAGTGCTAATAGACGCTGTTGAGCCAGAGCCAGAGCCTGAATCTGAAGCAGAGGAGGTTGAAGTATCGCTTGCGGTAGCAGCACCGGATGAAATTAAAGAGTGCGTACTTATAGGC
>JALQUJ010000074.1 GCA_023263825.1 Porticoccus sp. | reverse complement strand
GCATGGACGGAAGTTTATGCTGATTGATACCGGCGGTATTACTGGTGAGGAAGAGGGTATTGATACGGTAATGGCTGAGCAGTCTATGCTGGCCATTGATGAGTCAGATGCTGTTTTGTTTATTGTCGATAGCCGAGATGGGTTAACCCCCACGGATAGACAGTTAGCGAAATACCTGAGGGAAAAACAGCGAAAAGTGTATTTGGTTGCCAATAAAATAGATGGCATTAATCCAGATATAGCCACGGCCGAATTTTTTGAGCTTGGATTAGAGGATGTTTATCCAACTACTGCTACCCATGGCCGTGGTGTTAAGTCACTGATGGAGGATGTATTAGAGCCATTCCCAGAAATAGACTTAGATGCTAATGAAGAGAAAGATGATCGAGGCATTAAAATAGCTGTGGTAGGGCGCCCTAATGTAGGTAAGTCTACTCTCGTGAATAGGATGCTTGGAGAAGAGCGTGTCGTGGTATTTGATATGCCGGGGACCACTCGGGACAGTATCTATATTGATTATCAGCGAGAAGGTAGAAAATACACATTGATTGATACTGCGGGTATCAGGCGGCGTAAAAACGTTAAGCTCAGTGTGGAAAAATTCTCTATTGTTAAAACCTTACAGTCAGTGAGTGATGCCAATGTCGTTGTCTTGCTTATTGATGCCCACGAAGGTTTAGTCGATCAGGACATGCATTTAATGGGAAGTGCAATTGATGCAGGTAGAGCTTTAGTTGTTGCTATCAATAAATGGGATGGCTTAGAGACTGATAGTAAGGACTGGATTAAGTCAGAATTAAAGCGACGTTTACGTTTTGTTGATTTTGCCGATATACACTTTATATCTGCTTTGCATGGTACAGGGGTTGGCCACTTATATGAGTCCATCGAGAATGCTTATTCTTCGGCTACAGACAAGCTGGGAACTAATCGCTTAACAAAAATCCTTGAAGATGCCGTCATGGTTCACCAGCCTCCTTTAGTGAGAGGGCGACGCATAAAATTACGGTATGCCCATGCGGGTGGTCAAAATCCGCCAGTTATTGTGATTCATGGAAATCAGGTAGATGATATCCCTAACCATTACACTCGTTATTTGGAAAAGACATTTCGCCGAGAATTGGATCTCCATGGTACTCCTATAAGGGTAGAATACAGGTCGAGTGATAACCCTTTTGCGGGAAAAAAGAACAAACTTACTTCACGCCAAGTTGCGAAGAAGCGACGTTTAATGAAGCACGTCAAAAAGAAAAAATAATCCTCCCCCCAGCCTTTAAAAAACCTCCTGGCTATTATACTAAGAATATCGATGTGTTTTCTTGTAACTTCTCATGAATTTATGGGCGGTTAGCTTTAACACCCCTGCCTTTTACCCGTTTTCATTTATATCTCTCATTATTTCTTATATTAAAGTGGGTTTAGTTGACACTAAATTTTACTAAACCTTTTCATTTTCTTATGGCCATTTAAATGCTGAGAAGTATATTTAGTCATACCTGTCATTGGAGCATGTCTTAGATTTTTTTGATGTTTGTTTACTCCGTTGTTTTTGGCCGGGTCTTTTTTATAGGCATTCAGCAGTAAAAAAACGAATCAAAGAAAGTGAATGAAAAATTGATAAGAGTAGTTCAGGCGGCAATCTGTTCTCTAATGATAGCGGGTTTGATAATGCCTTTGATTTGGCAAAAAAATTGTTTTAACGGCTTTTATACTTAGGCAACA
>JALQUJ010000038.1 GCA_023263825.1 Porticoccus sp. | reverse complement strand
TTAATTCTCCTAGAGTAGGGGATAACGTCATAATAGGGGGAGGAGTCACAGTACTGCCAAACGTGATTATAGGCGAAAACTCTGTTATAGGCGGCGGGAGCGTTGTATCCACGGACGTTCCCCCTGGACAGACTTGGCTTTAACCGGAGAAAGCATCAAAACCTGTGCAAAATCAGATCCTTATATTTCTTACGAGTCCCTGAAATTAAATACCCATTACCTAGGCAGCCATTCTTCCCACGACAATGCCCCCCCCCACGATCCCAAATCACCACTGATTTCGCCGTTATACGCTGACTTTTCAGGGCTACCGCCACTACTGATTCATGTGGGTACCGATGAAATATTATTGAGTGATTCCACCCGTCTGGCAGCACAGGCTAAAAATGCGGGTGTCGATGTCACATTAAAAATATGGGACGACATGTGGCATGACTTCCATATGTGGGCGCCTTATTTGCCAGAGGCTAATCAAGCTATAAAAGAAATGGTGGGATTTGTAACAAGCCACTGGCGTAAACAGTCTCGGGTATAAAAGCTATCTACTAAAATCCTGTCGGCCAAAATAATCATTGATTGAAGCACTATTATTTAAGGCAACAATTACTTAAAACAACCATTAATTAGAAAAACAAGCAAATTTGCAGGCGATGGGTTTTGTCCCTAAGCTTTTGCCTATGTCTCTTAGATAGCTTTCATGTTTTAGAGAATAAAAGTCAGAGACAATACGCCCAGTATAAGTGAGGGAGTACTAATATTTTGTAGCCAGGATGACACCATGGATAAGGCATCAGTTAATGAAGGCATCCCCTCATGGCCTAATACTGGCCCAATTTGCAGGATAATAATAATGACACCGATGCCGGACATGAAACGGGATATCACGGGGTAAGGCACTAGAATAAAATATTTACCCAGCCGCAATAGCACAAAGGCTATTTGTATTATTCCCGCAAGCACAACGGCACTAAAGCCTATCACCAATCCAGTTTCTGGATATTTTGCCTGTAACGAGATGAAAACGCCGGCCATTACCACTGTCATTGGCCCTGTTGGCCCTGAAACCTGATGGGGAGTGCCACCAAATATTGCAGCAAAAAAACCGACAAAAATAGCACCGTAAATCCCGGCTGCTGGCCCCGCTCCTGATGCTACACCAAATGCTAGCGCCAGAGGCAACGCAACTACGGCAACTGTAATACCACCCATAAAGTCCATATGAAGATGACGAGTTGTAAGGGAGTTGAATGGAGAGATGCGCATAATCCTTTTATATTGCCCTTTGGTGCTTTGTTATTTACAGCGACTGTTGTACCGCCTAAAGAGCTGCTGCTTATGGTTATTTACAACAACGCGGTTATGACTATAACGCCAAGAGAATAATCATTCATCAGCTGCGATCAGTTGCTTAACTTGCCCTTGGGTAAAGGGCCAACCCTTTTCTTTACCGTCTGGAGCAGCCATTACAGGGATACGAATTCCATAGCGTTGTTTAAGATCATCATGATCGTCAATATTAATTTCCTTCAATGTCCAACCAGCTTCCTGTAATACAGGATAAATAAGGCTCTTAGCCTGATCACAAAGGTGGCAATTGGTGCCTGTATAAATTGTAAGAATATGATTCATCAGTGACCTAAAATTTTTTCTTGTTTGTTCTGCCTGTCGTTTCAAAAAGGTACTTATTCTCAGCTTTAATTTTTATGCTGTATCAACCAACAGTTATGGATTTTCTGATTGCGCTGAAAATCTGGGTCCAGTGTTTTATTCGTAATGTTTGTCACTTGATAACTCTGTTCGACACTTTCAGCCATGGTGAATTTACGGAAATTATTTGAAAATACCAGCGTGCCACCAGAGGCCAAAATGGCCATTGCTTGTTGAATAAGGCCTGGGTGGTCTCTTTGAATATCCAATACCGATTCCATTTTCTTAGAGTTGGAAAATGTGGGAGGATCGAGGAATATTAAGTCGTACTCACTGTTTGCACTATTGCTGGCCTTGCCGCTAGTCCTATCATTCACCTCGGCCAACCACTCCAGGCAATCGGCTCGCAACAGTGCGTGGTCTATGGTATCCATATTATTTAGATGGAAATTCCGTCCCGCCCAACCAATATAGCCATTGGACATATCAATACTCAAACTTGATTTAGCACCTCCCAAGGCTGCATGTACAGAGGCTGCTCCGGTATAACAAAACAAATTTAAAAAACGTTTTCCCTTGGCCATTTTGGCAATCATTTGCCTAACTGGTCGATGATCCAGGAACAGTCCAGTATCTAAATAACCAGCCAAATTCACTTCAAACTTGGCTGCACCTTCTTGCACGGTAAAAACAGAATTGTCTCTGGAACGATTGTTTTGACGTTCATTAGAGTTCTGTCGCTGGTACTGGTTGTCTCCCTTTTGCCGGCGACGTTCCTTAAAGAATAATTTTTTACCGCTATCGGGGTACAAATGCCTCAGTGCTTGACGCACTTCAGTTAAATGCTTATTGGCCTGCTGTTCATCAATATTGGCAGGTGGCGCATATTCCTGAACATGAACGGCATCGTTATAAATATCAACCGCTACAGCATATTCAGGCATGTCTGCATCGTATAGGCGGTAACAGCTAACACCAGATTTTTTTAGCCAATTGTTTAGCTTGCGCTCATTTTTCTTTAAGCGATTAGCAAACATCTGAGCGCCTTCACTTAGTTCAGGCTTCCGATTGACCTCCTGCTTTCTTGCTTCTTTAGCACTCGCCTGCTCTTCCTCACCCCTCAGCTGAAACAGCAGTAGTTGACTGGGAATAGTACCGTTGAAAAGTGTGTACTTTTTTTCTGCCCGTAAACGTAATTCTCCTGCTAACTCTGCATTGCCAGTGATCACAGACAGTCTCCAACCCGGACATTCTCGTTTAGCCAGTTCACCCAAATCTTGATACAACGGCCTCAGTTCTTCCATTTCACCCCATCGTTCACCATAAGGTGGATTACAAACCATTAAGCCATGATCAATTTTTGTATGAGTCGGCTTCTTAAAGGCCGACATGGGCTTGGGAATTACCTTGATCTGTTTATCCAGTCCTGCACAAGCGATATTTTCCTGAGCAGCTCGAACAGCCCGGGTATCTTTATCGTAACCACGTATTTCCGGCAGTTCTTTTGATAACCCTACATTACAGCGCTCTAACGCTGCTTGGCGCAGCTGTTGCCACATATCAGCATCATGCTGAGACCAACCATGAAATCCAAACTTGCGCCTATTCAGGCCAGGTGCAATATCAGCTGCAATCATGGCACCCTCGATAAGTAACGTACCACTACCACACATGGGATCTACCAGTGCAGCATCTGCTTGTTTCGATAATTCTGGCCAACCAGAGCGAACCAGAACAGCTGCAGCGAGATTTTCTTTCAAAGGTGCAGGCACCATAGCGGTACGATAGCCGCGCTTATGTAAGCTATCACCCGATAAGTCCAGACTCACATTGGCTTTATCTCTGGCTAAATGAACATTAACACGAAGGTCAGGGTTGCGAAGTTCCACATCTGGGCGATCGTTATAGCGCGCCTGAAGTGTATCTACAACAGCATCTTTTACGCATTGGGCACCAAACTGGGTATGGCGAATAGCATCATTTGAGCCAACAAAATCAACGGCTATACTCTGCCTTGGCGTTAAATGTTCATACCAGGGGATGAATTTAACACCCTCATACAAATCATCAGCACTGTGTACATCAAATTTATCCAGCGGCAGCAGTATTCGATTGGCTAAGCGAGACCATAGACAAACTTGATAGGCAAAGGATAAAGGGCCACTGGCGTAAACACCGGCCACAGTCAAGCGAACCTGCTCAGCGCCCAGAGACTCTAATTCACCGGCAAGTAATTCCTCTAGCCCTTTGGGACAACTAGCAAATATTTGATTCATACCGTTTTAGTTCACCGCTTTTTTAACACATACCGCTTCAATTAAGATAAGCTTGGTTAGAGCTACCTCGCTCTATTAAGGCCCCATGAGTACCTATTATAGGTTTTGATTACCCCAGGGAATTAAAACACCCTATTAATAGAAAAATAAAATCTTCGACAGCCTTGCCAGCTTTTGGTCAACTAGTTCGGCTCGATAAAAAATAAATCTTAAAATTGTCATCAGCGTAAAACACTGAGTGATACGTCCATCAGGAGCTTTTTCTCTATGAGAAGACAGAAACGAGATTCATCCCAACGTGCATTTATTAAAGGTTACCAGGCTGGCTTCAACGGCCGAAACAAATCAACATGTCCCCACTCTGATGAAACAGCAATAGCACAAGACTGGTGTAATGGCTGGCGTGAAGGTCGCGAAGATAACTGGAATGGCTATAACGAACAGGCCTGTCAACAAAAAGTCATCAACCTGTAACTTTATACAAACTAATTCATAAAAACCAAAATGCTTTTTCCCCTTGGGCCAAGCTTCAATAACAGGCCTGATAAAAGGCTTTAAAGCGGATGAGGCGATAATCGCCTCTCCCCGCTTTTCCTATTCTACTTTTCTATGTCTGTTTCTTCTTACCAGTACCACATTCTAGCCGCAGCAATTATAAGTGCTCAATCCTCGTGCTAAAAGGGAAACCTGACTAAAAGCAATACTCATTTAGCAAGGCGAAAACCCAGAAATCGACTGCGCCCTTCATGGGGATAAAAATCACGATAAGCAGCTCTTCAATAGACCCATGAAATTCTACACTGAGAAATATCAATGCTTCCCTACAACTATTCGGTTCTTCAGGGGTGGCAAATGCACTAACTAGTGTCCCGTCATCATTGCGAATTACATTCAAAATAGTACTTTTAATCGTTTGAATATTGATCCCACGACGATTTAATTCAATACGAACTGAATCCACCAAAAATGGCATATCACGCTAGATAATAAAAATTTCTGTACCGCTCACACAGTTCTCTGCCGTGGGACAATTAACCTTTACCTTTGGTTTGTTTAAATCAATTTTTTTGGTGAAATTTAAAAAATCCTGAAGAAATTTTAGAATTTTTTCTATAGGTTCGTCTCTTAACTCATCAAGAGCAGGAAGGTCAAAAACTTTACGGGAAAAAGAAACCAACTGTGCCGCCAACGGCTCTGGATAGTGATCATTAATTTGTTTTTCTAACGCAATGAAAAACTTATCTCCATGAATGACTTACATAACTTCTCACTTATGTTCCTAGATTTATAATTATTTGCCTTACAATACTTGCCTTGTAGTTTTCACTTTACAACTTCTTGCTATTTAGTTAACCACCTGAACTTCATACCTATCTTATAGTCTAGAGTACTTTGCATATACCAGTAATGTTTGAATATCAAACAACAGTGATTTTTTAATGATCAAGACTTTCATAAAATAAGCGTTTTCCAGGCAACTGAACCCTTGGGTTAATCATAGACAGGCATTACAATTCAACGCCATGTAACCCCTATGATTATTGTGTCATTACAATAGTTGGCCGTTAACAAATGATGACAACGCAATCACTAACAGAGATAAACACCACCAAATGAGCCACCAACAAAAAATTAACGATCTTAGAACATTTCTCAACAATCAAATTGTTGGCCAACCACACCTTATAGACCGACTAATCATCGCTTTGTTAGCTGATGGTCATCTTTTAGTTGAAGGTGCTCCCGGTTTAGCAAAAACCAAAGCGATTAAGACCCTTGCTGATGGCGTCAGTGGTGACTTCCACCGAATTCAATTCACCCCGGATCTATTACCAGCAGATATTACTGGTAGTGATATTTATCGTCCTGAAGATGGCAGCTTCAAATTTCAGCCAGGCCCTATTTTTCATAACCTGGTATTGGCCGATGAAATTAACCGCGCACCGGCAAAGGTACAATCTGCACTGTTGGAAGCAATGGCAGAACGGCAAATCAGTGTTGGTCGTAATACTTATTCACTGCCACAACTTTTTTTAGTCATGGCAACACAAAATCCCATTGAACAAGAAGGCACCTACCCTCTTCCCGAGGCACAAATGGATCGTTTTCTAATGCATGTCAATGTGGGTTACCCGGAAGCAGAAGCAGAGAGAGATATTTTAAAACTGGCAAGAAATGAAGCGATGAGCTCACCAACGGAACCTGTTGAAGAAGTATCAGAAGCTAGTTTACTGGAGTCTCGAAAAGAAGTTCTATCTGTTCATATGGCTGAGCCTGTTGAGGAGTACATTGTTCAGCTGATTCTTGCCACACGAAATCCTGGCCAATACGGTGACCAACTAGCGAGCTGGCTCGATTATGGTGCCAGCCCCCGGGCCACTATCTCTCTGGATCGCTGTGCTAGAGCACATGCTTGGCTAAACGCCAGAGATTATGTTTCTCCCGATGATGTAAGAGCCGTTGCACACGATGTGCTAAGACACCGACTAATCCTCAGCTTCGAAGCTGAAGCCAACGGAGTAAATGCTGATCAGGTGATCGACACCTTAATCAACACTGTACCCTCCGCTTGAAGAACAAGTCATCTATACACGCCATGAACAACGGTGATACAAACAATCCTGCCATTGCTGATATCACAACACTGGTGAAGCTTCGTTTCGGTACCAAAGACCTGAAATTTTTTCCCAGGTTGATGGCAAAAAACCCGCTGATGGGAAACCATCAATCCCGCTTTCGGGGCCGAGGCATGGACTTTGAGGAGGTACGTCAATACCAACCTGGAGATGATATTCGTACCATTGATTGGCGTGTGACTGCCCGAACAACTACAACCCATACCAAGTTATTCAGTGAGGAACGAGAACGCCCTGTTCTGATTGTTACCGATCTCAGAGCCAACATGTTTTTTGGCGCCCAGGAACTGAAATCTGTGACAGCTTGCCAGGTAGCAGCGGCTTTGGCTTGGGCAGGACTTAATGCTAACGACCGTGTAGGTGGACTTATTTTCGGGCCCGAACATCAAACCGATATTCGAGCACGTCGAAGCCACCACAGTGTATTACAACTAATACATACCTTAAGCGACGTGAGTGAACAGCTAATTTATACTCCAAACACTCATTCTAAAAACACGCCAGATACTAACAATCACACTTCTCTAGCCAAAATGTTGGAAGACACCCGTCGAATTGCCCTACCAAGCTCAACTTTATTCTTAGTCAGTGACTTTCACGACCTGGATCAAAAATGTGAGCAGCATTTATTTGAGCTGGCTCGTCATTGTGACCTCAATGTTTGTCATATATACGATGAATTAGAAGCTCACCTTCCCCCACCAGCAAACTATCAGGTCACCAATGGCGAGCAGCGGTTTAACTTGAACACACGAAAAGCTGACCTGCGCCAGCAATTTGAACAGCAGTTTAAAAATCGTCAGGCCAAGATTCAGACCCTTTGTGGAAAATTGCGAATGGGTTGCCTTACCTTTGAAACAGCTAAACCGATACTCCCCATATTGCAACAAGCTTACGGTAGGAAAAAAGTACGAGGGCGTCGATGAACAATCAGGCCAGCCCCCAGGATGCTTTACCCCAAGACCCATTGTCTCAACTAAGAGATATACATCTACCCGAGCCTGTTTCCTGGTG
>JALQUJ010000140.1 GCA_023263825.1 Porticoccus sp. | reverse complement strand
CTATTGAATGTTTGGCAGGTAAAAAATTAATTACAAAAAAAGACAATAAATAGTAATCGTTAGGAGTAATTACTTATGCTGAAGGTAAGACAGTTTTTAGTCTTGGTATCCATGGTTTGTTTTATGTCTTTGACACAAGGCGGATTGCCACTGGCTGATGCTTCTGGCAACAAATTGCCCTCACTTTCCCCGATGTTAAAGCAGGTAAATCCTGCTGTTGTTAATATTTCTACATTTTCAACAAGAGAGGACCAAACCCCATTATTAAATGATCCATTTTTTCGTCGATTTTTTAGTGTTCCTGATCAAGAGAGATTTCAGCGGAGAGAGCCAAAAAAGAGAGAACAGAGTGCTGGGTCCGGTGTGATTGTTGATGCTAAAGAAGGCATTGTGATGACTAATTATCACGTCATTAAAGGATCTGACGAAGTACAGGTTTCTTTGGTTGATGGTAGGGCTTTCACTGCGGAAGTAAAAGGCTCAGACCCCGAACTAGACATTGCTATTCTAAAAATTGATGCCAAGAACTTAGCAGAGGTCCCACTTGGTAATTCAAATAAATTGGAAGTGGGTGATTTTGTGATTGCTATTGGCAACCCTTTTGGGTTGGGGCAGACGGTTACAACCGGTGTGGTTAGTGCTCTCGGTCGGACGGGTCTGGGCAGAGGCTATGAAAATTATATCCAAACCGACGCAGCCATTAACCCAGGTAACTCGGGTGGAGCGTTGGTAAACCTTAGGGGCGAACTAATTGGTATCAATAAGGCAATTATCGCACCTTCTGGTGGTAACGTAGGTATTGGTTTTGCTATCCCTATGAATATGGCAAAGGCCAGTATGGATCAAATTCTCGTTCATGGTGAGGTAAAGCGGGGACAACTAGGGATTGGTATTCAGGAAATCACACCAGAGCTTCGAGACGCATTTAGCTTAAAAAATGGTCAGCAAGGTGTACTGGTCACTGGTGTTACTGAAGGTTCTGAGGCGGAAAAGGGTGGTATTAAAGCTGGTGATGTGGTTATTGCGGTAGATGGTCGAAAAACGATTTCGGCTGGGCAATTGCGTAGCCAGATAGGTATCAAGGAAGTCGGTGAAGATGTAACATTAACGATTCTTCGTGATGGTAACGTCAAAAAACTTAAGGTAGAAGTCGGAGAACCCCAAAGCCTGTCGGCATTAAGCAATAAATTACATTCCCTGCTTGAAGGGAGTAGTTTTGAAAACAATCCTGATGGTGACGGTGTAGTAGTTGCTGAACTCTCAAGAAATTCGCTGGCTGCTTATAGTGGATTGCGTCCTGGTGATGTTATAACTGGCGCTAATAGAAAGCGAGTGACTGGTCTAGAAAGTTTTAAAAAGGCATTATCGCTTAACCAACAGTCTGTGTTACTACAGATCAGGAGAAATGGTCGCCCTATGTATTTAGTTATTCGTTAGCAACATCTTCTTAAAAAATAATATAACTAACAAAATATAATTAAGGCCTGAATCACGATATAAGATTCAGGCCTTTTTTATTTACAAACACTACGTGATTAATTTCTTTTCTTCATTTGTATTTGATTAAAGCATCTTTATTAGAACGTTTATATGATCCACTTCTTAGCATGATAGTCATTAGTTTTTTATAAAAGCTACCCGGTTATTTTTTAGAGATTGAATCAATAAACATGGATGAATTTAAGTCTTCTAGTAGCATGTATCAAAAAGTCATTATGGCACGACAGCCCATTTATGATGTCGGTGTAAATATCGTAGCCTACGAACTTTTGTTTCGGAATTGTACGGATAATGAAGCAGTTATCATCGATGGCGATGGGACCACCTCAGAGCTTTTGGTTAACCTGTTTACACATTTTGATATTGATGAGGTAGTGGATGGTAAGAAAGCTTATATTAATTTCACTAAAAAACTCATCGAAGATCCTCCACCCTTCGACAAAAAAGGGTTTGTGGTAGAGGTACTTGAAGACATTATTATTGATGATGATCTTGTTGAAAATCTGACAAAGTTTGCAGATGCAGGGTATACCATTGCTCTGGATGACTATATTCACAATGAACAGAGCCATCGAATTTTACCCCTTGTTGATATTGTAAAAATAGATGTACTTGAGCTTGATGGTGAGGAGTTGGAGCGGCATGCGCAGCTTCTTAGGCAACATGACGTCACGTTGTTGGCTGACAAAGTCGAAACTCATGAAATGTACAAACGTTGTTCCGGGTTGGGTTTTGAACTTTTTCAGGGATATTTTTTGTGCAAGCCTCAGATGATTTCTGGGAAAAAAGTCCCTGCCAGCAAATTGTTGGTTATAGAATTACTTGGAAAGCTTCAAAATCCTGAGACAACGAATGATGAGCTTGAGGCACTTGTAAGCCGTAATCCTGTGTTAAGTTTTCAGCTGTTAAAATTAGTTAATTCAGCCTGCTACATGCTGAATCATAAAATAGAGTATTTGGCACGAGCAATCACGTACCTGGGACTTAACCAAGTACGAAGTCTGGCTAGTTTGTTAACACTTTCAAATCTGTCTGATAAACCTAGCGCACTTAAAAATCAGTCGATTATCAGAGCCAAAATGTGCGAATTATTAGGTGCTAAAATCATTCAATCTGATGCATCAGTTATGTTCTCTGTTGGATTGCTTTCTACCCTTGATGCTTACTTTGATCAGCCACTTGAGAAGGTAATTGCGAGTATGCCCCTTCGAGAGGACTTGATAGCAGCGCTGTTGAATTATTCAGGCGTGTATGGCGATATACTTCGCATTGTCATTGCTTTGGAGAGAGCGGAAGTCGAAGGGATGGATTGGTCTTTTTTATCGCGACACAATGTAACAGTAGAAGATATCAATGAAATTTATCAAGAAAGCATAGTCTGGTGCCACGTGTCAGGTTTTTAACAGACTACTATATGGCTTTAGCAATAACGGCATAAAGCGGATCGCCATATTTGGGGCTGCAATCCATGAGAGCTATGTCGTCAAAGCATTCTGCTTTTACAAGAAATGACCTAATTAAATAAGCTCGTTGTTCATCCGAGAGATAAAGCCAAGCTGCCGTTGCTTTTGACTCAAAATAACGGTTTGAATAGGTGATGATAATAGGGGCACCTTGCTTTAATATTCTGCCCACATCTTTTAATACAGTCACTGGATCAATGAGATAATCAATTGAAACGCAGATAGCCGCTGCATCAAAGGAGTTTTCTATAAAGGGTAGCCGTGGGTTTATATTTAAATCATGGACTACCCAATCATCTAACTGCTTATTACGAGCCATTTCTCTTTCGTTCATTCCCAAACCAACGACATGGTTGTAATGAATGTCTTCGGGTAGGTGGCTGAGCCAGCTGCTCATCAGGTCTAAAATATGTGAGTTGGGTAAAAAGTATTGTCGATACAATTTAGTGACGGCGTCTATTGCGCCTTGGTCAATGTGGCTGGTAAAGCGGGGAATTCTATAGAATTGGTCATCTGGCGTCTCATCCATTCGACGGAAAGCATCTTCTGTCAGTTCTATTTTAATTGTCTTATTAAATTCCATGGAGCATTCTCACGCTGAAAGGCTATAGAAAAAACACTTTCTTGGATACTCGTTAATCTATGGTGCAATTTTGAGAGATTGATGCACCTAAAGAAGGCGATTTATGTGTACCTTTTAGCATAACCTAAAAATGACAATCAATTATTTGTCTGGTTAGGGTTTTAATGTAATCATTGAAATGGCTAAATTTCTGTAAGTAAATAGTTGGACATGGCTAAATTATGATGGGAATTAATGAGACTGTTCATTTTCAGGGACTTTCAAGTGCAGTTATTAAAAAATCAGCCTTAGCCACAGGAGTGTCAATTCCAGCCCTTCCTATGTTCAGTAAATGGCTGGTCCTTCTTGTTTTAGCTCTGTTAGTCTCGGGGTGCGGAAGTTCATTGCCAAAAGGTGAAATGAAGACTAAATCGCCTTGGGAAACCTTTGAACAGGCAAAATCATCCTACGACAATATTATTCTCAATAGTACAACAACAGACGATTTACAGGAGTTGGGATTTGATCCCTACAACACCCCGAATGTAAGAATTTTGTCTTACCTTGATATCCTTCAAAGGTTTAACCCTAACAACTCTGTAAGAGCAGAAGACCTGCCGCCAACTGTCAGGGGATGTTTGGCTTCTCGGGAAGCTTGTCTTGCGTACGAGGCTACCCCAAGCTCCAGTTCAAGCGAACGGGTGGGTAATGTGGTGCTGGATCTTTTGAAGTTTAAGCGAGAGAGAATAGTTACTGGCTGGAGTTTTAATGCGTTAATCGTTATTGATCATAATGTGGTCGTATATAAAATTTGGAATGGCGTCCCCATGATTGATCAAAAAACTTCACGCAAAAACCCGCTTGGACCATTACAAAATTCAGTTGGTTCGATGGGAGAGGGAGCGGTTGGACTTTAGCTTTTGATAGGATTACCAGCACCTTTTTTATGTTTCAGTCAAAGGTTGCTTCTTTGAGTCATTCCATTTTGCAATTCTAATAACTAGATTATCTGACATTCATTGGTGCCCTTAATAGCTAGGGACGATCAGCTCCCTTTATAAGTTGTTTGAGCGACAATAATTCGGCTTGAATATCACGTAGAGTGGGTTCTCCAGTAGCTTTTGCTTCAGCCTTTGCCTCTATTTGATGTTCTTCCTCTATCACATTAACGACAATACCAATAATCATGTTGAGAAAGGCAAAGGCGGTAAAGAAAATAAAGGAAATATAAAACGCCCAGCTCAGTGGGTACACAGACATGGTTTCATACATGACATCTGTCCAGTCTTCAAACGTCATTACCCTAAAAAGAGTTAGCAGACTAAGGGCAATGTCACCCCATAGCTCAGGGTTAATACGGCTGAAAAAAGTGCTACCGATGGCTGCGTAGATGTAAAAGATAATAAATAGCATCAACATAACATAACCAAGCTGTGGCAATGCTTTCAGCAGTGAATTCAACAACATTCTCAGCTCAGGGATGATGGAGACCATTCGTAGTACCCTGAAAATTCGTACTAAACGACCAATGAGAGCCATATCACTATTTTCAATAGGAACCAGGCTGACAACAACTATAAGTGTGTCGAATAGGTTCCACCCGTTATGAAAAAATCGTTTTTTTTCAGGGTCCCCCATAAACCGAATAACAATTTCTATAAGGAATATTAGTGTAATCATCCAGTCCATAATGGTGATCACTTGAAGCAATGTTTTAGGCAGGGAATACGTTTTTACGCCAATGACTAATGCAGAAAAGATAATCACACCAATAACAAACAGCTCAAACCCTTTATTAGATCTGATCTGGTAAAACTTTCTTTGCCAGCAAGCGCTTATTGCTTTTTCCATTTGTGAAGCCTTAAATCAGGAAATAAATTGTGTAGTAACTGTACTTTAATTATGAGCAAGCTTATGAGCTTACAGAACCATAAGTACTGGGCATTTATATGGCGTGTATTTTACCTATTTCATGTGTCTATTTCTGGGTTGTTGGTATGATTTTACTTGGGGTTTAAAGAATTAGTACTACTTGCTTATGTTGTACCTTTTTGGGGTAAGCAAGCGTTGTTATAACTGGGATTTGAAGGCTGATGGATGATTGTTACCAA
The DNA here is from genome assembly GCA_023263825.1 of Porticoccus sp. Taxonomy (GTDB): domain Bacteria; phylum Pseudomonadota; class Gammaproteobacteria; order Pseudomonadales; family Porticoccaceae; genus Porticoccus. Next base: position 34 of record JALQUJ010000140.1, on the reverse strand, counting down.
CAATTGAGTTTATGGCAACGCTATTGTTTAGTCG
>JALQUJ010000122.1 GCA_023263825.1 Porticoccus sp. | reverse complement strand
ACTTGCACTGTCTGGAGAACTCCGTCCTGTAGACGCGGTACTGCCAACGGCGAAGTACCCAAACGTAATATACAGGGCACAAAGTCCCTTCGAGATGCCCCTGGTGAATATGTTTTCGGTTAATGAATGTAGGCATTAGTTCACTGACGCAGAAAGGCAAGCTTGTTACAATACTTCGCCAGAGTCTCATCTCCACCAAAAATAAAAAAAGCATACCCACAGCATTGAATAATCTGAACCCTCAACAAAAAGCCGCGGTTAAATATATCGACGGCCCCCTATTGGTACTTGCCGGCGCGGGCAGTGGAAAGACCAGTGTTATTACTCAAAAAATTGCTTACCTCATCAACCAGTGCAGAATCAGCGCACGCCATATAGCAGCAGTCACTTTTACCAACAAAGCAGCGCGGGAAATGAAAGAGCGTGCAGGCAAGCTTATTAGCGGACCAAGCTCAAAAGGCTTAACCGTCTCCACCTTTCATAACCTTGGCTTAACGATAATCCGACGTGAAATAAAACAACTGGGCTATAAACCAGGGTTCTCTATTTTTGATGCTGACGACGCAAAAAATCTGCTCAAAGAATTGATGCTCCGGGATTCCGACCTGGATGCTGATCATATCGATTTGGTTCAACATCAAATATCCCAATGGAAAAATAACTTGCTTGCCCCTTCTCAAGCATTATCTAAAGCTGAAAGTGGAGGTGAACAAGCAATTGCTCTTGTGTACGAGCGCTACAATAAAGCACTACAGGCATATAACGCCGTAGACTTTGACGACCTTATTCTAATTCCTGCCAGCCTGTTCCAAAATCATCCTGATGTACTGGAAAAATGGCAAAATCGTATTCGTTACCTGCTGGTAGACGAATACCAAGATACCAATCATGCCCAGTATCAGTTAGTAAAATTATTGGTGGGCTCTCGTCGCACATTGACCGTTGTAGGCGACGATGATCAATCTATTTATGCCTGGCGTGGAGCTAGGCCGGAAAACCTAGCGCAATTAAATGACGATTTTCCAGCATTAAAAATGATCAAACTGGAACAAAATTACCGCTCTACCGGCAGTATCCTTAAAGCAGCCAACCAACTGATCGATAACAACCCCCATGTCTTCAGTAAATCCCTATGGAGCGAACTTGGGCCTGGTGAACCCCTAAGGATTATTCGTACCGCGAACGAAGAGGTAGAAACCGAACGTGTGATCAATGAAATCCTTGATATGCGATTGCGAAAACGCTGTCACTTTAGAGACTTTGCCATTCTCTACCGTAGTAATCATCAAGCTAAATTGCTTGAAATGAAGCTGCAAACACAGGGCGTGCCGTATCACTTAAGTGGTGGTACTTCTTTTTATGCACGTACAGAAATTAAAGATGTGATGGCCTACTTGAGGCTGATCGTGAACCCTGATGATGACAATGCCTTTCTTCGAATCATTAATACACCACGTCGACAGATAGGTACCACTACCCTGGAAAAGCTTGGGCAATATGCCAATCAACGTGAAATATCGTTAATGGATGCGATAGATGAAGTCGGCATTCAATCACTTATTCCCAACCAAAACCTGGAGCGGTTACAGCAATTTAAACAGTGGATTACCAATGTAGAGCGCAACTGTAATAATGGAAAAGTGATTGAATCTATTAAAGAAATGATTTCGGATATCGACTACGAAGGCTGGCTCCACCAAAATGCCAGTAGTGCCAACGTAGCTGAAAAGCGTATGGAAAATATTCATTTTTTGTTCGAGCAGATAAAACATTTACTCGAAAAAGATGATATGGCCATTGTGGACACCGATCAGTCAAATCAGGATCAAAATGAAACCCAAATGGCCGATGCCATTGCCAAGCTTCTATTGCGAGATTTATTAGACCGGCAGGAAGAAGAATCAGCTGATGACAAAGTTCAGTTAATGACACTACATGCCGCCAAGGGCCTGGAATTCCCCCACGTATTTTTGATCGGTATGGAAGAAGGAATTTTACCCCATCGCAACAGTGTGGATGATGGCAACCTTGAGGAAGAGCGTCGCTTGGCCTATGTTGGCATTACCCGGGCCAGACAAAGTTTAACCATGACCATGGCGAGCAAACGCAAACAATTTGGTGAAATTATCAGTAGCACCCCCAGCCGGTTTATGGACGAATTACCCCAGGACAATCTAGAGCGGGAAGGGTTTGGCGACGACAACCCTGAGCTCGTCAAAGAAAAAGGTAATAAGTCTCTGGATGCACTGAAAGGCCTGTTTGCGTAAACTCATTGACCTAAAAACTATTTGCTCCCACCCCTGAACTTTTAACCCCCCCAACCCTTAAAAATACTAATTCACCCAGACTAAACATTATTTCTGCAACAGACTTCACACTAGTTTTGGTATCACCTGCTTTACTCCGTACTCGTGCAGAAAGAAAATACTTTCCATCAATGATGGAGTAGTGAAGATGAACAGTGTTTTTGCATTAGAGCAAGATAAGCAGACCCTGGACAAACTATTAGCCAATGCACCCGTACTTCCCAATGTGGTGTCAAAAATGTTGGTGCTAGATAAAGAAAGCGAAGACTACTATGAAGACGTTCTGTCTCTTGCTTCAGAAGACCCTTTTATTGCAGCAAAAATCATTTTTCTTGCCAACTCTGCCGCTCTTGCAGGTCGGACTAAAATTGAAACACTGACACAAGCCGTAGTCCGTGTTGGTATTAATCAAGTCTCTACACTCATCACATCAATCTCTTTAAGTAAGTCATTCAAACCAACTCACCAATCTCATCGGAACCTTTGGCTTCACTCCCTTCAGGTGGCTATTGCTGCAACAAAAATCGCCCAACTCAATCAAATCAATGGTGAACAAGCCTATCTCTCAGGTCTATTACATGAAATTGAACGGTTTATTTTACTGGCTACCGATGTGGAGAAGTTCAACTGTTTATCCGATGACTTATTGAGTACCAGCCCCGAATTAGTGCAACAGGAAATTGAAGTATTTGGTTTCAACAGTATCGATGTAACGATGAATACCTTAAGTGCATGGCACATACCAGATACCATAGCCAGTGCCATTACAGCTCACTTACTCAATACCATTGAAGGGTATTTTGATCCTGCCGAGCTTTTACTAACAACCCCCGCTCTTGATACAGCAGAAACAGATTCCAATGCATTGGAAGCCATTCTTTCCATTGCTGATAGACTGAGCTGCATCATTCAACAAAATCCGGACTTGGAAACTTTAGAACAGGATGAAATAGAAACCTTGATCAGAAACGATATACCCAATCTGGGTAACAGCGCCTTATTTTTACCCCCTGCTGCGTTGGCAAGATCGTTGCCGACTATAGCCTCAGAAGCTAAAGAACTAGCCACGTCTCTAGGCGTGGGATAACTTGGTAGATCACTGTTTTGAAAGTTGTTTCAAATAAAAATTAAGAGAATTCCCTTTCAAGAACAAAAAACAACCAAATCAACAAACAAATGGCAGTCGTCGGGTGACAACAATTTCTTCAGGGGTTAGACGACAGCCATAGGCCAACACCTCTACGCCAGCGGCTATGGCTTCGCGCAATATTGCACCATATTCGAGGTCAATATCATCAGCCGAACCAACCTCCCTAGCACCAGAATGCTGTACACAAAAAACTAATACAGCACGATGACCTTCCTCAACCATCTTCATCAGCTCTCGCAAATGTTTGGCACCTCTCGATGTCACAGCATCCGGAAACAACACACGGCCATTACCTACGCCCAACGTAGTGTTTTTTACCTCTACGTAGCATTGCTCGCCATCTTTACTGAGCAAAAGATCAATACGACTATTCTCCTCTCCATACTTTACTTCTGGCCGAATATTGTCGTAACCCTGTAGCTCTGTAATGGTGCCATTCTCAATCCCTTCACGTACCAAATGGTTGGGACGCTGGGTATTCACACCAACCAAATCACCTTCTGGTGTTGTCGATATTTCCAGAGTACCTGGGAGCTTTCTTTTGGGGTTGTTGGAACGTGAAAACCAGCAAGGTGTTTCAGCCACCCAACAGTTCTTCATAGAACCAGTATTAGGGCAGTGAATGGTGAGTTCTCCCCCTGTACCTAGCCGAATATCTGTTAAAAACCGTTTGTAGCGCTTAAGTAAAATCGCTTCTTCAAAAGGTGGATCGATTTTCACACTAATGCCTGCCTTATACGCTCAACACCCAGCTTTAGCCGCTCTAATGGCTCTGTATAAGAAAAACGTACATGATGACTTGCCCTGTGATGGCCGAAATCAATTCCTGGTGTACAGGCTACTCCATGCTCTCTCAGCAATTGCCAGCAAAAGTCTTCACAATTGTCCGTAAATTTTTTCACATCAGCATAGACATAAAAGGCTCCAGAAGGCGCATGGTTAATGCCAAACCCCAAATCCCTCAACGCAGGCACCAAATAATCCCGACGTTGCTTAAACTCGGTACGACGCTGCTCAAGGATCCCCATAGTCTCTGGGGAGAAGGCCGAAAGTGCAGCATATTGAGCGACAGTCGGGCTTGAAATATAAAAATTTTGAACCATCACATTAATAATGTCGGCCACACCCTCTGGCACAACCATCCAGCCTAGGCGCCAACCCGTCATGCCAAAAAATTTAGAAAAACTATTAATAACAAAGGCTTCATTAGTGATTTCAAGAATAGAAGCGACCGGCTCATCTTCATAGGTCAGACCATGGTAAATTTCATCCACCACTAGACTCCCGCCTCGACCAGACACCTCTTGATGCAACGCCAGAAGATTACCCCGGCTAATGACCTCACCCGTGGGGTTACTTGGAGAAGCCACCATAACGCCCACGGTATTATCCTTCCAATGAGAAGCCACCAGTTCAGCCGTGAGCTGATAGTTATCCTCTGCATTTACCGGGACAAATTGTGGTTCGGCATCAAGGCGCCTGACAAAATTAGGGTTACAGGGGTAGCCTGGGTCAGATAACAGCAGACCATCTCCTGGATTTAGCAACAAATCACATACCATCCCAAGAGCTGCACTACTGCCTGTTGTAACGATGATCCTCTGTGAATCAATAGAGAGCCCGTAATAGCGCTTGTAATGGTCGGCAATCGCTTGTCGTAACTCAGGAATACCACAAGGCGGTGTGTAAGAAGTTTTTCCTTCATCAATCGCTTTATTGGCGGCTGCCACAATCGGTGCAGCAGTAGAAAAACCTGGCTCGCCCACGCCCATACGAACAATATCCTGCCCTTGGGACTGAAGTTCAGCGGTCTCCTCCAGAAAATCTACGGCCCGGAACCGGGTCAAATGTCGAGTTCTTTCTGCCAGGCGCACTATAATTTTCCCCTATTCTGTCCCTACTCATTATTCTGACCAAAATACAGTCAGATAAAGCAATGATAAAAAACTACTTAGTATCCTACGCGATATTATGGGCCGATTTATTAAATAATCATACCAACCCAGAGCTCATTCCCTTCACTCAAGAGCCTTTGATTTTGCACATATCACCAAGAATGACTGTTTTTGGTTCATTCTGCTTTTCCCCCTCATCCAGCCATAATTTGTTGCAATAAAGGGCTTTCTAGGCATTCAATGCAAAAAACTATGTTTTTTTACTTGAAAAAAATCTCTTCTAGCACTATAAACGCGGGTCTCGTAAATCACCGAGCGTTGGAACACATGCCAAAGAAAGCAGAAAAAGCCACAGTTGCCGCACTCCACGGCTTTGCACCCTACACCTCGAAAAAAGGTGAGGAGTACATGAATGAAGCGCAACAAGAGCACTTCAAAAATATTCTGCTGGCCTGGAAACGGGAACTAATGGAAGAAGTAGACCGCACTGTAACTCATATGAAAGATGAGGCTGCGAACTTTCCGGATCCTGCTGACCGAGCCACACAAGAAGAAGAGTTCAGTCTAGAGCTGCGTACACGAGACCGCGAGCGCAAGCTTATCAAGAAGATTGATAGCACTGTAGAGCGAATAGAAAGCGATGACTATGGCTTTTGCGATCAGTGTGGTGTCGATATCGGTGTTCGCAGGTTAGAAGCACGCCCTACGGCGAATCTTTGCGTTGACTGCAAGACCCTCGATGAGATCAAAGAAAAACAGCTCACTGGCGGCTAAACAATAACTTATCTAGTGGAGGGGTAGTTCATGAGCCATCATCAACTTGCCCCTTAACATGAATAAAGATTCTATTTGCTCTTCCGATTTGTTGTCCTCTGGTTCATCACCCTCCGATTCAGAGTTACCTGATTCTTTGCGCCCTCAAAATATCTATAGAGGGCGCTTTGCCCCATCGCCCTCAGGGCCACTCCATTTTGGTTCTCTGGTCAGTGCAGTTGCCAGTTATCTGGATGCAAAAGCTAACCAAGGCGTGTGGCTGGTAAGAATGGAGGATATTGATCCTCCCAGAGAAATGACCGGAGCCGCTGATACCATCCTTCAGCAGCTTGAACGACATGGCTTGCACTGGGACGAGACCGTGCTTTACCAAAGCCAACGCAGTAAGGCATACCAGTCTGTTTTGGAAGAATTAAAACAGGCAGACCAGATCTATCCCTGCCAATGCAGCCGGCAACAGATAAAAGAACACCAGGGCATCCATAATTATCGTTGTGAATTATTAGATCAAACTACGCCCTACGCTCTCCGGCTGTCCGCCAAAAAGCCATGCCAAATAGCCCTCCATGATATATTTCAAGGCAATCAACAACAGGATATTCAACTGGAAGTTGGCGATATGGTTCTATACCGTAAAGACCAGCTTTTTGCATACCAACTGGCTGTTGTTATCGATGACGCTTTTCAACAAATCACTCATGTTATTCGGGGCAGCGACCTGCTGAGTTCAACACCTAGACAAATTTACCTACAACAGCAGTTAAAATTACCCACGCCAGAATATGGTCACATTCCTGTCGCAGTGAACCCAAATGGTCAAAAGCTCAGCAAACAGAATCATGCCAAATCAATTGATAATAATACCGCCGAACAGAACCTTGCCACAGCAATACGCTGGCT
>JALQUJ010000117.1 GCA_023263825.1 Porticoccus sp. | reverse complement strand
TAGGTATCACCATGCAAGACCACTTTAGCACCACGGGCTTTTACCGCATTCACCTTAATCTGAGGCGTAGTATTGGGCATAACAATGGTTGCTTTAACACCCATTTTTTTTGCCGACATCGCCAAACCCTGAGCATGGTTGCCCGCAGAAGCAGCCACCACACCTTTCGCCAATTGCTCATCACTGAGCGCTAGCATCTTGTTATATGCGCCACGCAACTTGAACGAAAACACGGGCTGTAGATCCTCCCGCTTCAGCAAAACCTTATTGCCGATACGTGAAGAAAGATGTACCGCCTCATCAATGGGCGTTTCCACCACTAAATCATAAATACGGGCGTTAAGAATGCGTTTTACGTAGCTTTCTGACATTTTTCAAAGTGCACTTTTGTTAGAAGTTATTGTTAGCTCTAGCTAGATTAAGCTTGTTAAAAACTATTTTTTAACCGGAGAAAACTAATAGTAAAGGCAAAGCCTGTACTGATCCACACTATCTGTCCTTTCGTGTGACATCCCGTATAATAATCCGCAACATAATCCATAACATCAACCACCCACCAAACAGCCACTGCCATGACATCAGACACAAACCTCAGCCCACAAGATGCCCTAAAAAAAGCCGTAGCCCAAGCAGCTGTGGATTACACTTTGAGTAAAATTGATGACACCAGTATCGTAGGCATCGGCACAGGCTCTACCGCCAACTTTTTTATTGATTTACTGGCGGAACATAAAGCCAAAGTTGCAGGGACTGTCGCCAGCTCTGAAGCATCGGCTGATCGGTTAAAGCAGCATGGCATTCCTGTATACGATTTAAATGCCGTCGATGAAGTCACTATTTACGTCGATGGTGCTGATGAAACCAACTCGCACCTGGAATTGATCAAAGGTGGTGGTGCAGCACTGACGCGGGAAAAAATTACTGCAGCCGTTGCTAAAGAATTTTTGTGTATTGCCGATGGCTCCAAGTGGGTAGACAACTTAGGAGGATTCCCACTACCCGTTGAAGTGATTCCTATGGCTCGCAGCCACGTAGCAAGGGAATTAGCAAAACTCGGCGGTGATCCTGTTTATCGTGAAGGTGTGATTACCGATAATGGCAATGTCATCATCGACGTTCATCATCTGCACCCCATCAGTCCCGTTCGGGAATTAGAAGAAAAAATAAACAATATTACTGGTGTGGTAACCAACGGTTTGTTTGCACTAAGGCCTGCGGATGCATTGATGTTGGGGACTGAGGGTGGGGTTAAAACTATTTACCCAAAGAACTAGGAAAAATATTTTTTTACTCTGCCCTCCCCTAAGTTACACACGGACAAGATCATGACAGGGAATAAAAAAGCAGGTGATATCGGAGAACTTGAGGTAGTAAAAAAAGTTCCATGCCCAAATTGTGGCAAGCCATTAATGCAGCTACCTCCTAATTACCCACTTTACGACCTTCAGTGCACAGGGTGTTCTTTCCGAGCACAAGTAAAAACAAACAAGTGTAAGCCCAAGGATGAGATATTTGGCGCAGGTTGGGAAATAATGGAAAAAGTTTTGAAGTCTGGATTTATGGTTCCACCCTTATTTACGAATTATAAATATCAAAACAATGGTGTAGCTTGGCAAACCATTATCTTTTATCCATTCATCCCAAAAACCAATCTAAAAAAACGACAGCTGAGCGAAACAGCTCGTAGAGCAAACTATAAAATGTTCAATTATAAAGGACTATTTAAACTTCCAAACTTTATAGTTTACGACAACGCATTGTGAAGAAAGCTGTGTCGACCTCTTGTTTAAATCAAATATGATTTAACGGTAACCAAACACCACCCAAAAACTATATCACTTCCAACGGCGGTTCACCCAACGCAGCAAACTGCTCCCTCAATTCCAAAATATGTTCGCTCCAATAGCGAATGGTATTAAACCAGGGGAACGCCATGGGGAATGCCGGGTCTTCCCAGCGCTTGGCGAGCCATGCGGCGTAGTGAATCATTCTTAGGGTACGCAGGGCTTCAACCAAACGAAGCTCTCGCGGATTAAAATCAAAGAATTCATTATAGCCATCGACAATTTCTGATAGCTGGGCAGTTTGGCGATCTCTTTGTCCCGACAGCAGCATCCAAATATCCTGTACTGCCGGAGCCATACGCGCATCATCCAGATCCACAAAGTGGGCATTGTCATCCCGCCAGAGAATATTACCTGAATGGCAATCACCATGAACACGGATATATTCAACGGCGCCTGTGTTTGCAATTGTTTCATCTACGGCCTGTATGACATCCTGTATTAAAGAATCGTAGGAGGCTTTTAATTCTTGCGGGATAAATTGCTCACTAATGAGTGTTGAGGCTTCATGACCAAAGGTTTGGCTATCTAGCGTGGGGCGATGCTTAAATGGGTTTACCGCACCAACGGCATGCATTCGCCCTAGCAGTTTTCCCAATAAGTAAAGATTGTCGAGGTTGTCCAACTCCGGGCCATGACCACCCTTTCGAGGAAACAGGGCAAACTCAAACTCCTCATATTTAAAAAGGCTGTCACCAGTTTCATTCGTTAACGGTGCAACTACGGGGAGCTCTTGCTCTACCAGCTCAAAACAAAACTGGTGTTCTTCCAGAATTTGCTCGGTACTCCAGCGATTGGGGCGATAGAACTTGCCAATAATTGGTGTTTCACCTTCGATACCTATTTGATAAACCCGATTTTCATAGCTATTTAGGGGGAAGAGCCGTCCGTCACAGATATGTCCCTGGCTCTCCATAGCATCCAGAATAAAGTCTGGTGTTAGGGTATCAAACGGGTGCTTAAGTGAATCTACAATAGCTGGGTCTGTAGCACCAGGAACCACAGCAGTGGAATCTTTAGCCAAATGGGGCTCTTCTACTGCTTTATTCCCATCTGGCTCATCCATACTTTCGCTCATAGCCCTACAACTCACTGAAGTCGATTCATATTTAAACTGATAGCTACTATCTCTTAACTATGTCTTAACTATGTCTTAACTAT
>JALQUJ010000226.1 GCA_023263825.1 Porticoccus sp. | reverse complement strand
AGCTGTTACCGCCATGGTGCCCAATTCCCTTGGACCAGGTGAGCTGTTAGTTAAATACGGTACCGAAGAGCAAAAGCAACGCTGGTTGCCCGGACTGGCTAACGGAACAGAATTACCTTGCTTTGGCTTAACTGGCCCAGAAGCGGGCTCCGATGCCGGCTCTATTCCAGATATCGGCACGGTATGCAAAGGCGACTTTGAAGGCGAAGAAGTTCTTGGCCTAAAATTGACCTTCAGCAAACGCTGGATCACTCTAGCACCCGTGGCTACGGTGATTGGACTTGCGTTTAAATTACGTGATCCAGACGGTTTACTGGGTGACCCAGATACTATCGACTACGGTATTACCTGTGCCCTGTTACCAGCTGATCATCCAGGCATTGAAATTGGACGTCGACATAACCCTGGCGCACCGTTTATGAACGGGCCTATTAAGGGTGAGGATGTTTTTATCCCCATTGATTGGATTATCGGTGGCGCTGATATGGCCGGTAAAGGCTGGCGCATGCTGATTGAATGCCTGGGGGCTGGGCGCGGTGTCTCACTCCCCTCCCTTGCTACGGCAGGCAGCGAGATGTGCTATCTCACTGTCGGCGCATTCGCTCGTATTCGTCGTCAATTCAATATGGAAATTGGCAAATTTGAAGGTGTGCAAGCTGCTACGGCGGAAATTGCAGCGGGGGCTTATACCCTGGAAGCCATGCGACAAATGGTCACTAAAGGTCTGGAAGATGGTGCACCGTCGGTGCTTACGGCCATGGCAAAATATCACTCCACAGAACGTATGCGGGAAATGATTAACCATGCCATGGATGTGGTGGGGGGCCGCGCTATTCAGCTTGGGCCTCGTAACTTTTTAGCCATTATTTACCGTACTACACCAGTGGCCATTACCGTTGAAGGCGCCAATATACTTACTCGTTCTCTGATGATTTTTGGTCAGGGCTCCATGCGTTGCCACCCCCACCTGTTTGAAGAGCTGGAAGCACTGCAACAGGAAGATGAACAAGAAGGGCTCAATGCTTTTGAACCGCTGTTATTGGCACATTTAGGTCATAGCAGTAGCAATATGGCGAGAACGTTAGTCTATGGTCTTAGTGGTGGCTACAGTAGCCCATTACCTGATGATTGGGATGATTTCAGTGCCCCCTGGTATAAGAGGATTAATCACCTCAGTGCTGCACTGGCAACTTGTTCTGATGTTGCTTTAGGCACCTTGGGAGGTGGTATTAAACGCAATGAACTGCTGTCTGCACGACTGGGTGATATTCACAGTGAATTACTGATTGCTTCCAGTATTTTGAAATACCGAAATGCCCAGCAACAGAATAGCCAATCACATTGCGAAGTGAATGATACCCATGCCCTTTATGCATTACAACGCTCGCTCAACAATGCCCAACAGGCTTTGCTAGCCTTCTGTAATAACTTCCCACAACGCTGGCTTGGTATGTTTCTACGCATGCTTTGTTTGCCTTTAGGACGCAGGTATAAAGCGCCTGATGACAAGCAAATACGATTACTCGGCAAATTAATCATGGAACCTAATCCGGTTCGCCAATCACTGAAACAATATGTGTTCATGAGTGACAACCCTGAAGATGCCGTGGGTAGAGTAGAGACAACTTACCAAATGCTCCTTGAGGTTGATTCAAGCTGGCAAGCATTTAGCCGGGCTTTGAGTAAAGGCAAGCTGGGTGATACTTCAACAAGTTTGGATGACTCACTAAAAGAGGCGGTAAGCCAGGGTATTATTTCTGAAGCCGATGTAACACCGCTGAAAGAATACAATCAACGACGTTATGATTGTGTGTTAACTGATCACTTTGAAAAGTTATAGAAAGTACAACTATAAAAAATGAAAAATATTAAGGGAAAAAGTAAAGTGATTTTTCCCTTTTTTTATAAATTATCTTATTTTTCTTACCGACCCAATCCTATCCAGTTATCCGCTTAACTATTCTGAAATATAAATTGTAGGGAAGTAATCGTAATAATTTTAATGTAGTGACCAATCGTCTAGGGAATGCAATTTCAAAATGTTCAGATTGCAGTCCTTGCACAATAGCCATCGCCGCATCCTCTGGCTCAATTAGGTCAGGCATCGCAAAGGTATTTTTATCCGTTAACGGGGTGCGAACAAATCCTGGGTTAATAACCTGCAACTTCACCCTACTGCCTGTCAAATCCAGCTTTAATGCTTCACATAGATGTATTAATGCTGCTTTACTGGCACCATAGGCCGCTGCCGTAGGCAAACCACGGTAACCTGCAACGGAAGCCATAACAGCAATATGACCACTGTTATGAGCCACATAGTGCTTTAATACTGGCTCAAGGCATTTGATCGTGCCCAACAGGTTTATTTCAAATAGTTTCTCACAACGTTCAGCTGAGAATTCTTGTGCAGGAAAAGGATCATGGGTCCCCGCATTTAAAACTACAAGTTCTGGAAAGCTTTTTTCTTTTTGCCAATTTTTTATTAAAGAATTAATGTTTTCTTTATTACAAATATCTAAATGCACTGGAATCATTTTCCCAGGATATTGACTCAGTTGTTGCTGTAAAGCATCCATGTCCTGCTCAGTTCTCGATGATGCATAAACTGTTATGCCCTCTTCACAAAAGAGCCTAGTTAAAGCAGCACCAATACCTCGCCCTGCTCCAGTCACCCATACTCGCTTCCACGGCAATCCCTGATTATTTGGTTTCTTTGCCATAAGTTAAAGCTATATCGTGCAGCCCGTAGTAAAAGGATATTTAGGTTCATTTGAAATTTTACGTATATACAAGGTAATTTCACCGACAGTAAAACCAAACTTGCTCATTTTTGCTCGATTGATCAGATTGTTTTCATCAACCAAATACAACCAATCATCAAAGTTGATGTGTCTGATTTTTCCATTTACAGGGACTTTTAGGGTGTAACGCCAATTCAATGCATTACCTGCAGTAGCTCCCTCTGCCACTCCCACAACATCCTGAGCTGTGCCCGTATATTGATTACCTGTTTTCCTTAATCGCCAGCAACGGTTTTGTTGTTCTCCGTCGTCGAAGAAAAACTTCTCATCCAACAAACCATTTTGCCCTTGCCATTCTGCATTGATTTCAGCATTAAACTGCCGAATGACCTTACCTCTATAATTTTGCACAATACCGTGCGCAACTAATTCCCCATTAAAAAACTCATCCAGATGTAGTGCAGGTGTTTTACCACTATAGTCCTGAACTGAATTGGAGCAACCTGCGACCAGAAAGGCAGATAACCATAAACTCTTTGAAACAATTCCACTCATTTTATCGCCCTCCAATTAACTGTTTTGTCATTTTCGGAAACGACGTTTTTTCACCCAGCCAGATAGCCAAAAAATTAGGCCCAAAGTTTGGATCAGACATGGCGCCAATGTAGATGCCATTGTGATAAAAGTGACCCTTTCCCGATGGCGCAAGATAGAAAGATAGCGAGTCTTTCTTTTTAATATCAGGCCACAATAAATTAAGCTTACTAATCCATTGTTCTACACGATCATTAGTGCCTAATAAATTTAGCTGTACTTTTGTTTCATCTAAAAGAGCGCCTTTTTTGATGTTTCTCTGATAGGTTAGCTTTAAATAAAGAGGACCTTTTATATCAGTGAATGTGCCGTCATTTGAAAATAAATCAGCATGATAAATATCAAACCAAAGCACCTTTAATTTCGCATGACCAACGGGTAATAAACCATCTGGAACAGGTATTGAATAACCAATACCTGGCAGAAAACACAACCAAAGAATCAAGAGGCTACACAATCTTTGCATATCGCCCCCTTGGAATATAATGGCTAATCCAGATCAATAGGGGAAAGAGGATTAACCAAATAAAAGTGAGTAAAAACCCGGTATGCCATATAGAAAAACCAAAGCTAACTTGATCAAATTTTTCTGCTGTCAAATAAGAGCCACTGCCCCCAAAAGCACCTAGTGCTGCTGCCAGAACATAGTGCTTGGAAAAAAAACCTAGGCTCTGCCGCAATGTCGCTGAAAAAGCTATCCAAAGTGCAAAGAGCCAGAGGGGTGGCATTGCATAACTTTCTTGTGGAGTATGCCCTTGAAGATCAGTACCATGAAAGATAAAGATGCCTTTAAATGTTAATAACGTATCAATACCAAAACCCAGAGTTGCGCAAACGAGTATGTAACAGGCTTCTGGTATCGGTTCACGATGGAAGAATAAATGGCAGCCGATAAGCAACCAGATTATGGCTAGCCATGCATTGCCATATAGCACACAGACCCACCATATAATCTGAAAGCCAATTATATTAATCCAAAAATTTTGTGAAATACCTGAAAACATTTTGTTTCTTCATGTCATTTGTACTGTGATACGAGCACTTTCATCAGTTAGATCATTTGTATTGGTTTTTAAAGAGCCACTTTCTATAGAATATTCTTAAATATTTCACCTTAAAAAATATCTCCTTCATAAATGATCTAGAAAAAATCCCTATACGTATAATAATCAGCACTTTTTTTGTATTTTTGACTCTTACTACATAGACACAAGCCACCCAAACCATCAAGGAAAGGCTGATTTAGGATATATACAGAATCAAAATGCCATAAAAGGAAAAACAATAGAGATATAAAAATGAAACATAAAAAAATCGCTATTATTGGTGCCGGATTTGCAGGTGCTGTTATTACAAATAGATTCCTTCAAGCAGGCTACCAAGTTACTATTTTTGAAAAAAGCAGAGGTACCGGAGGCAGGCTGTCAAGCTGCAGAATAGGAAAGGATAGCGCTGACCTTGGGGCGCCCTGGTTTGAACCTGCAACAGATCAATTCAAACAATGGCTGAAAGCAAGAACGGACGTCAACCGTTGGCTTGCCCCTCATAGTGATTTTTCAGGTTTAGTGCTTGATCCAAAAGCCGTATACCTGTCTACACCAAGACAAAATTCACTGACACAAAATCTAATCAAAGGAGCAATGCTGTGTACAGAATCAAAAATTACTGATATTTACAAAGACAGTAAGGGATTAAGCTTACTTAGAGAAGCAGAGGAAATAAAATATTTCTATGATGCTGTAATTGTCACCACCCCTGCCCCTCAGGCAATTCCACTACTTATCTTGTCACCAAATCTTCATACGGTTGCGTCATCCACCAAAACTACGCCAAATTGGGTAGCAGTTATCTCTCTCAAAGAAAAAAGCGGGGTTAAACCTGATATTTTCTCTGGACCTCACTCCACTCTCTATAGAGCAGTGAGAGACACAGCAAAACCTGGCAGAAACTCTTGGAGTCGTAAAGAAGTTTGGATGTTGGAAGCTACCAGCGAGTGGAGTGATCGGCATAGAAATAGCGATCCAAATAGTGTTGGCCGAGCGTTAATAAAAGCCTTTGAAAAGGTCATTAAACAACCTATAAAGACGAGTAATACAAGAGTTCACCGTTGGTTGTACGCACGGCATCAATCCGTCACCCAAGAGCCTT
Organism: Porticoccus sp.; assembly: GCA_023263825.1. GTDB lineage: Bacteria > Pseudomonadota > Gammaproteobacteria > Pseudomonadales > Porticoccaceae > Porticoccus. Next base: position 11,680 of record JALQUJ010000226.1, on the reverse strand, counting down.
ACCTATGGGATCCAGACTCCAAAATAGGCGTTTGTTCTGATTGGCTGCACCATCAAGACTGTGAAGGTGCATGGCTAAGTGCTAATGCTCTCGCTGATCATTTGTTATCTCGCACCAAAGCAAGCAATTTATACAATTTACAAAAAAGCTCTCTTGTTCCAAGCAGGGTGTAATATTTAATGTTAGAAACAATAAAGCATACCAAACCTATTCTATTTTATGATGGATCTTGCCCCCTGTGTAAAAAAGAAATAAACCATTACGTTAGTATCGATAAAGATAAGAAAGTTGATTGGATTGATATTTCTACTGATACATTACTTTTAAAGCAATTCGAGATTAGCCATAGCGATGCTATGAAGCAATTACACGTGATAGACCAGAATGGGGATCTCTTTATAGGTGTGGATGCTTTTATGACCATTTGGCAGTTTCTTCCTTACTACCAACATTTGAAACAAGCAGTGATACTTCTTCACATAAAAAGGCCTATGATTTGGGCCTATGATATTTTTGCCAAACAAAGATACCAAAATTATCTGCTACGGCAGGCATGCTCAACATCATGCAAACTGTAAGTGGTCTAATAAGCATTATAAATTTCTAGACTTTCGGCCCTTGCGAGCTTGTAATCAATGATTGGTGAAGGCCTTCCTACCAAATGACCAGACATAGGATCCAGGCGCTGTTTTACTGGAAGTTTCTCTAATTCCGGTACCCAACGAGCAATATACTCTCCTTTGGGGTCAAACCGCTCTGCCTGACGAGTCGGGTTAAAAATTCTAAAATAAGGTGCTGCATCAGCACCAACAGAGGCACTCCACTGCCATCCTCCAAGGTTAGAAGCAAAATCTCCATCGATAAGGTGTTGCATAAAAAATCGAGCCCCTTTTCTCCAATCCTGTCGTAATAATTTGGTAAGAAAAGAAGCCACAACCATTCGCACACGATTATGCATCCACCCGGTTTTTTGTAACTGTTTCATGCCTGCATCAACAAGAGGAAAGCCCGTTTCTCCATGGCACCAGGCATCAAACAGATAGTTATCATCCCGCCAAACTATTCGGCTTTCCACCTCGGGTTTAAAAGGCTCCCATCGATTTAGCTGGGGGAAAAGCACCATCAAATGACGATAGAAATCTCGCCAAATAATTTCTGTTACCCACTGAGAATCTACCCATTCAGTCCCTTCTGAGTACGAAGACAGGCCGGCTATACATTGGCGGGCGGACAACACACCGATAGTTAAATAAGGTGATAGTGATGATGTGGCATTAAGTGATGGATAATCTCGATTATTTTCATATTGATTGACCGAGGTATTAATAAAGTCCTGCAATTTTTGGTGTGCAACATCGGCTCCCGCAGACCAAGTATTTTGATCAAAACCCATTGATCTATCTTGAAAAAAATCCACTGCCAAAGTAATGGGGTCACTCTCGACATTCAAAGGTGCTTGTATTTCAGGCACGGGAAACAGCTGTATACCATTGGCTAAAAATGTACTGCGCCAAGCCCTGCTAAAGGGTGTAAATACCTTATAAGGTTTCCCGCTTTGGTTTAACAATAATCCAGGAGCAACAACAGTATCACCATGGCATCGATAAACATTCAACCCGTTCTGTTTGAATAGCGCTTCAACTTGGTCATCTCGCCGCTGCTCATTGAGGCAGTACTCCTGGTTAACGTAGAGCCCACTGCATTGATAACGCTTTGCCAGCTCCAGCAATAAAGATCCAACACTGGAGAATAAATCACCATTGATAATTTTAAGTGGGATATTCAGGGCATTTAACTCGAGCTTTAGTTGTGCGAGATTCGCTAGCCAAAATGCTACCTTACTTGGAGATTCATCATGCTGAAGCCACTGTTGCGGACAAAAAGTTACTACAGCAATAACGCCACTAATTTTGCTTTTTTCTGAATGGAAGTAATTTTTCCGTGCGTGTTCAGAGGCTTGGAATAAGGCAGGATTATCCCTAACCCTTAAATCATTTCTAAACCAAACCAGCTTCATTTATGCAACCCTGGCAACCTGATTTATACAAAGATATGCTAATTAAAAGCCGGTCATAGGTTGTATGACTTTTCCCAACAAGGTTGTAAACCTAAGAGGATAATCTGTCGCAACCAAGCAAATGCAATTTTCATCGCCATCAACCAGGGGCTGATGCTCTATTTGATCATCAAGGTCGGCGATATCACCTTGGGCAAAACGCCCTACTTCATCAGCATAAGATCCACGCAGCAATAGGGTTAATTCATTGCCATGATGCCCATGGTGTAGTATTGATTTTCCAGGGGCCACTTTAAGCAAGCGGCATATTCCTCGTTGCTCTGAAAACACATCAAAATAGTAGAACCCTGAAGAAAGCCGCTTCCACTGAACTGCATCGAGAGAGCCGCCAATATAGTCGCGTAAAGGAGCAGGAACTTCACTAGTATTACCTACAGTGGATTCACCATCAGGTGGAATTTTACCTGGTGTGGTTACTGGCGCCTCTTCATCTAAACATGCAAGCACTTGCTCCAAAGCGGTTTCGTTCACTTTCACAGATACACTACTGCTATCAGGGCTATTGTCATTCACCACGTCATCAAGTAATGCGCCACCTATGGCTTCTGTTTCAAACACACGCTCCCTACAGCTATCACAAATAGAGATGTGGCTTGCTACAACAAGTGCCATCCCCTGAGAAAGAGCCCCTGCAACATAGCTAAATAAAGTTGCTTCATCCAGATGATGATTAATATTCATTGTTCACCTCCCAATGAGAGCTCGCCTCTCAATGTCAGCTTTAGCTTTTCTGCCGCCAGGCGAATCCGTGATTTAACACTACCTAAAGGAATCATAAGCCTGTCTGCAATTTCTGAATGAGAGCGCCCCTCGTAGAATGACATATAAACCACCAGAGCTTGATTCTCTGGCAGCTGACTAATTGCTTGAGCTATACGTTCTGACTGAACAGATTGTTCACCGATATCAGTTTCCGATACTTCTTCTATACCACCTTGCATATTATCCAGCGAATACTCTGGGTATTTATGCTTGCGCATCCAATCGATGCTTTGATTTCTTGCCAAAGTAAATAGCCATGTACTAGCAGCAGATTTTTCTGGTTGAAAAAGGTGTGATTTACGCCACATATTCAACATGGCTTCTTGGGTCAATTCTTCGGCAGTCGCCTCCATCACACCAAGGCGAGTAATGTATGCCTTCACTTTGGGGGCAAAATGCTGGTACAACTGAATGTATAAGGATTTATCCTTAGTAACGGCCATTTCAGCCAACATCGCAGACCAAACCTTGGACTGAATAGCTGTCATACTATTTTTCCGTATAGGAACAACGTTAACCACGACATCTCCAAAAAATTGTTTTTCAATGTCTCCCCTTACGCTAAACAGCTTGGTTTGGATCAGTTTTTTCTAGCAATAAATTCACCAAATTGGTGATCTTTTTTTTGACAGGTTACGTATTAACAGTCACTATTCCATAAACTGGGAGATTATGTGAACACTGCCACCCTACACCCTATCAAGTCTGACCATAAAATTGCCATTATTGGTTCTGGCATCTCTGGCTTGAGCTGTGCGTGGTTGCTTAACCAGTCCCAGGATATTACTCTCTACGAAAAAGATGACCGACTTGGGGGTCACTCAAATACCGTCTCTTTCGACTTGCACAATAAAAAGATTGATGTGGATACAGGCTTTATTGTGTTCAATCCTCTCAATTATCCCAATTTAGTTCGTTTTCTTGAGAAACTCAATGTTTCCAGCTGTGATACCGACATGTCCTTTGCCATGTCGGTGAACAATGGAGAATTAGAGTATTCCGGCACCGGTATGAGTGGCCTCTTTGCGCAAAAAAGAAACCTGATACGCCCTCAATTTTGGTCCATGATTTTTGATCTGATGAAATTTTATAAAGAGGCTCCCAACTTTATAGACAATCCATCGATCAACGAAATGAGTTTGGGTGAGCTACTTCAAAAAAATGATTGTAGGGACCCTTTCATCTACAATCATTTACTACCCATGGCAGCAGCTATTTGGTCGACACCTGTAGACAAAATGTTGGACTACCCTGCCGCCTGCTTTATTCGGTTTTGCATGAACCATGGTCTGCTTCAGTTGAAAGATCGCCCCCAGTGGAGAACTATTCTTGGAGGGAGTAGATCCTATGTCGATAAAATCAAAGCCGAGCTCTCAGGCAAAATACGACTAAACACTCATATAAAATCTATTTCCAGGGCTAATGGAAAAGTCATGGTCTCAGATATACATGGGCAGACCGAAGAGTATGACCATGTAGTTTTTGCCTGCCATTCAGACCAGGCTCTTAAGCTTTTATCCGATGCCACTTCCCTTGAAAATGACTTGCTTAGCTGTTTTCCCTACCAAAAAAATCAGGCCATATTGCATCTGGATACAAGCCTAATGCCAAAACGTAACAAAGTCTGGTCCAGTTGGAATTATTTGGCTTCTGGTAATAAAAAGACGGAACAACAGGTTTCGGTTAGCTACTGGATGAATAAGCTACAACCACTTAATACGGAAGTACCTATTATTGTGTCCCTAAACCCAATAAAAGCACCTCACCCAGATAACATCATTAAAAGCTTCTTTTATGAACACCCAACATTTAACCAATCGTCATTTAGTGCACAAAAAAAACTATGGCAGCTACAGGGTAAGCAGAACACTTGGTTTTGTGGTGCATATTTTGGTTATGGCTTCCATGAAGATGGCCTGCAATCAGGGCTGGCTGTCGCAGAGGCATTAGGCGGAGTCAAAAGGCCCTGGCTACTTAAAAATCCAAATCATCGTATTCATGTTTCCCCTATAAATGTTTCTACAGAAAGCACCACATCTGAGGGGATATCCATTGTTTAAATTGAGCTCTTCGATATACAAAGGTGTGGTTATGCACCATCGATTTCAGCCAAAAAAACACCGTTTTATTTATCGTGTATTTTCTTTTTGCCTGGATTTAGACGAACTACATGTGCTAGATAAAAAGCTAAGGCTTTTCTCACTCAATCGTTTTAACCTTTTCTCTTTTCATGAAAAAGATCACGGTAAAGGTAATAAAAACCTCAAAGATCAGATAACAGAAATACTTAGCCAACATGGCTACGGTTATGCATCTTCAAAAATCACCCTGCTTTGCTATCCGAGGATACTGGGTTATGTATTTAACCCTCTGAGTGTTTATTTTTGTTATAACGAAGATAAAGAATTGCAAGTAATCCTCTATGAAGTCAGTAATACCTTTGGGAAAAGACATACTTATCTGCTTCCTGTAGAAGAAAATACATCAACGACCATAAGACATTTCAGCAACAAGCAGCTTCACGTCAGCCCCTTTATGCCAATGGCAACGAATTACAGTTTTCGTATCGTTCCCCCAGAAGAAAAAGTCAGTATTTGTATTCAGCAACAAGAGTCTACAAATAGTAATTGCTCCAAAAAAAGCTCTACACACAACCATTGGGGATCAAACAGTTCATCCAAACCAAGCAAAAAAATATTAAATGCGCTTTTCACCGGTAAAAAAGAAAGCTTATCTGATGCGAAATTATTAGGGCTTTTTATATCCCATCCCTTAATGACACTTAAGGTTATTACTGCCATTCATTGGGAGGCAGCAAGGCTATGGCTAAAAGGAATGTCACTACAACCCCGAAATAAAAAAGAGTCAGTTTACAGTTTAAGCTGGAAAGATAATCACGGAGTTACTCACCATGAAGTTCTCTAACCCTATGACTCCAACGGTGTTAGATCACTCAAATAATCAACCAATTTGGATTGAACGTATAGTTATTCAGTGCTTAAACCGCACCTTAAAAGATTGTCATGGCCCCTTAGAACTTGTTTTTCCTAGCAAATACCGCCACCAATTTGGTTCAAATACGATCAATGCTACCAACAACACACAGAAACCACGCGCTGTTGTTGTTCTACATACAATGCGCCCCCTATTAAGGCTCTTGTTAAACGGTGCTAACGGCTGGTCTGATGCCTATGTAAATAATGAATGGAGTAGCCCTAATTTACATCAAGTCATAACATGGGCATTACGCAATGAGGGTATTCTTAAAAAGACGACACAACTCCGTCACCTGACTTCACTTCCATACAAACGGTTACACCGAGCTAATGCCAATACCAAAAAAGGTAGCCGTAGAAATATTGCTGCCCACTATGATCTGGGCAATGACTTTTTCAAAGAATGGCTAGACCCTGGCATGACTTACTCGGCAGCCTTATTTAGAAATTCTGAACAAACACTTGTTGAGGCACAAAAAGAGAAATATCAGCGTATTCTGGAACTACTTAATCCACGAGACTCGGATCATATTATTGAAATTGGCTGCGGCTGGGGTGAGTTTGCCACTCAAGCTACAAAACATAGAAATATCAAGGTAGATGGGATAACCCTGTCTGAACAGCAATTACTCTGGGGCCAGAAAAAACTTTCCCTTGAAGAATTAAACCACAAAGCTCAACTCAAGCTAATGGACTATCGCGATATATCAGGACAATATGATGGTGTTGTCTCAATAGAAATGTTCGAGGCCGTTGGTGAAGAAAATTGGGACACCTATTTTAAAAAGCTGAATGGCATACTCAAGCCAGAAGGCAAGGCTGTACTACAAATTATTACCATTGATGATCAACGTTTTTATAGCTATCGGAAAAACCCTGATTATATACAACGCTATATTTTTCCTGGCGGTATGCTACCAAGTGTTGAAGCCCTAAAACGAACGTTCACCCAACACGGTTTTACCCTAGAATACCAACAGATGTTTGGGAGAGACTATGCACGAACACTCTCTCTTTGGTGGGAAAAATTTGAAGCTAGCTGGCCAACTATAGCGAAACAAAGTTTTGACGATAAATTTTACCGTATATGGCGATATTACCTTGCATACTGCCAGGCTGGATTTGAACAAAGTGCAATAGATGTTGGTTTATTTGTACTAAAAAAAGGCTAAGCTGGTTGGTGGGGCTTCAACTAAAAAATTAGTAGCTAACCATTTTGATTAGTCTTTATGAGCACTCACTTTGTTTTTAATAATTCGTAGAACAGCGCCCAATATCGGAATTTTCTGAAAGACAGCCAATCCATCCCAAAAGTCTTGATGGGAGCTAATTTTTCCATCCTGATTAAACACTAATCGACTAGAACCATCAAAATTTAGCTTACCCGTAGCACCTGAATTTGCCGAAAAGTTCCAATAGAGATAAGCCGTATTATTATTTTCTAAATTACCCGATAACTGATCTTTTTCCTGATATAACGATTCATAAACCGTAAATTGTACATCATCAAGCTTTTCAAACATGTCTTTCAATAGGTCAACATATGCCTTTGAACCAGAAATCTTATTAAAAGGATCTGAAAAAACAATCCCTTCCGCTACATATTCATATAGCTGCTCTACGTTATCGGGACTAAGAGATTCCAGAAAATTGATATAGCCTTGAAGGCAACTTTTCATTAGTGGCCTATTACATCAGTAGTTGTTCTACTCATTATTGCGTGACTTGGTATGAAAATAAACTGAAAAATAACAAAAAAGGCCGATCTATCAAGATTGGCCTTAAGGAACCTCATAGAAGTTTACTATTTGACTACTATGTGTGATTTATTTTTTTCTAGAACTTTTTCTCCAATACCTTTTACAGCAATCAGCTGTTCAACTGATGAAAAATCTCCATGGGCTTCGCGATATTGAACAATCTTTTCTGCTCGCTTTATACCTACTCCATTAAGCCCATCGGATAATTCTTGAGCGCTTGCTGTATTGATATTAATAGTCGATACCACTTTTTCCACTGGACTATCAGCATCAATAGCTGATGTGTGCCATAACGGAAAAAAAGTAACAAAAGATAACAATAGAATTTTGGTAAAGTTTTTTACCTGTTGCATATTGAACTCCTTGTGCCTAAAGACACTCCATTTCATTAAAAAAACGGTACTCCATGTACCGCTGACACTAATTTTGCGAAATTTCCTTGTTAATCTCAAGTAATGTTGCAACGGGATTTTCAGATTGAGTAATAGGTCTTCCTATGACCAAATAACTACTTCCATTAGCTATTGCTTGAGACGGTGTAACCACTCTACGCTGATCATCTCCAGCTGCTGAAGCAGGGCGAATGCCTGGTGTTACCAGCGTAAATTCATCACCTAATGCCTGTCTCAACCCCTTGGCTTCCATTGCGGAAGAGACAACACCATTCATACCCGAGCTTTTAGCTAATGCAGCTAATCTATGAACCTGCTCTTCTGGGCTGCAATAAAGGCCCAGTTCATCCATGTCATTTTGATCAAAACTCGTTAATACGGTTACCGCAATCAACAGCATATCACTACCGCACTGCTCTAGAGCATTTCTTGCTCCTTCCATCATACGACAACCACCTGAGGCATGAATATCCGTCATCCATACACCAAGGTCAGCAGCAGCCTTTACAGCACTTGATACAGTATTAGGAATATCATGAAATTTGAGGTCGAGGAAAACATCGAAGCCTTTATTAACAAGGCCTTTTACGAACTCAGGGCCCGCAAGGGTAAATAATTCTTTACCTACCTTTAATTTGCATAGATTTGGGCAAATTGAATCCACGAATTGATTGGCTAATGCTGGATTGTTGTAGTCCAGCGCGACGATTACTTTTAAATCATTTGTTATTGAATTATTCATAATTGAGTTATTCATTGAGCGCCAGTCATTTTAAAACCTTCGCTACACATAGTTGGGGGAGTTAAATTTTTTTACACAAACTATTCAGCCATCATACCCCTGGTAGGCCTGATAGTTTCCCAATTCTGACATTGGGGACACAACCAGTGAAGGTGAGCGCCCTTAAAACCACATTGAGTACACCGATAAGTGGCTTGAGTTAAATCCATAGACCCTAGAATATTTTTTAGCAAAGATAAATTTTCCTTTACTGATTCCGTCTCTATTCGCGACATCTGCATCTCCAATAAGGTGTTTACACCCTTAATAGAAGGCATCGCTTTGAGGTGTTTAATCAGGAACTCTGACCCTTGTTCTTCACCCTCTTTACTGCTTACAACCTCAACAGTAGCCTTTAGCATGCTACTACTAGGATATTCTCGTAGCCAAAGGGTCAATTGTTTTAACAAACCATCGTAGTCATCTAATTCATCGTAGCAACGGCGTACCTTATCAAGGATTTGAGGTAAACAATCTGGTTGTTGTTTGGGAACCTGTCGAAACCGTTTAAGTGCTTTGCCATAATTAAGAGCAAGCATCTCCTGATCTCCCCAGAGAATATTGGCTCTGGCAGAGTTTTTATTAAATTTTAGAGCCGACTTTAAATGACGTCTTACATCGATGTTATCCCCTCTTTCTTTAGCTTGCTCCGCAAGTTCACAACAAAAATGAGCCTGCTCAACAGCCAGTTCCTCTTTTGCATGACCAAAGAGCTTTTTTTCCATCATGCTGGCGGCGCGTATGGCTTTTTCCCATTCCTGTTCATTTCTATAAATTTGTACCAGGTGTCGCAATGACTGCTGCCTAATATCCCCTAAAGAATCTTCTACCAACTCAAGGAAAAGGCGCTCCGCACGGTCAAACAATCCGGCTTTAAGGTAATCTCTTGCCAACTCAAGGTGCGCTTGTCGAACTTGTTGGGGATTAAGGTTAGGACGAGAAAGTAAATTTTGATGCACTCGAATGGCTCGATCTACTTCGCCTTTTTGCCGCATCAAATTACCGAGAGATAGATGCGTTTCTAGTGTTTGAGGCGTTACTTCTACAGATCGAATAAAAACATCAATCGCTTGATCGGGTTGTTCATTAAGAAGAAAATTTACACCCTGAAAATAGTGTTTTGCTAATTCCGCATTTGGTTTTTTCTGCGCCTGCCGAAAACCGCTGGCACGGCCTAAAAACCATGCCACAAGAGCTAATAATAGTAAAACACCAATGTATAACCCTTGAGAGTATAGACCGTCAAACATCATTTAAATCAAACTAGTCTATTTTTACAGCATCAGTATTTTTTACTGTAGACGCTTTTATTTTGATTAATTGCTTGTTCAAACGCCTTACGCGGTGATTTAGTTTAACAAGAGCCGGAGAGCTGGCCACTAGAGCTACGACACAACCAACGGCAAATGTTGCCAAAAACCATAATCCTCCCGGAAGGGGTTTTGTTTCAAAACCAAATAACGTAAATGCTACAGGGTCTGGATTATCAACAACTACCCATATACCCAACCAGATAGCAGCAATCGCTATGAGAAGCCACCAAAGCTTTTTTAGTAATGCCATTTCCAGTTACCCTACCTACTCCACCCTAAAAAAATTTCCATAAAAAAACGGCAAGCCATATGCCTTGCCGTTTATTGTAACCAAAGTTGTCGCTCTTGACCTCGATTATCGAGACCAAACTTCTCACCAATAGTATTAGCTTTTTATCAGGCTATCATTCACCCTTTCTCTAAGCTCTTTTCCTGGTTTGAAGTAAGGAACTGATTTTCCAGATAACTCCACAGAATCACCTGTTTTTGGATTACGACCTATACGTGGTGCACGATAATGAAGACAGAAACTACCAAAGCCCCTTATTTCAATCCGGTCATTATTCACAAGTGATTGTGCCATACGCTCGAGAATCATTTTTACAGCAAGCTCAACATCCTTGGGCGGAAGCTGATCTTGTTGAGTCACAATATGATCGATCAATTCTGATTTTGTCATAATTTTTTATTAGCTAACTATGTATTAGATAGGGGTAATATCATTACTACCCCTAATCTAACCATTACTTCTCTTTTGTGTCCATCTGAGCTTTGATCAAATCACCAATAGTCGTTGGGGAAATGTTATCCGTTTCAGACTTTTTATGCTCTTTAATCGCCGCTTTTTCTTCTGCGACGTCCTTAGCTTTGATAGAAAGGTTAATTGTGCGGTTCTTCCGATCCACATTAACAATTTTAGCCTCTACTTCTTCGCCTTCATTCAGAACCTTGCTTGCATCTTCTACTTTCTCACGTGAAAGTTCAGAAGCTTTCAATTGTGCTTCTACGCCTTCACTCAAAACAACAACTGCACCTTTGGCATCCACTTCTTTAATGGTACCAGTAACAATCGTGCCTTTATCATTCTCAGTCACATAGCTAGAGAAAGGATCATCAGACAATTGTTTCATACCCAGAGAAATACGCTCTCTTTCCGTGTCAATTGACAGAATGACTGTTTCAACTTCATCGCCTTTCTTATAGTTCCGGACAGCTTCTTCACCCACTTCATCCCAAGAAATATCAGAGAGATGAATCAAACCGTCAATGCCACCATTAAGGCCGATAAAGATACCGAAGTCAGTAATAGACTTGATATTACCCGTGATTTTTTCGCCTTTAGCATGAGTCGTACCGAACTCACCCCATGGGTTCATGAAGCACTGTTTAATACCCAGAGAAATACGACGACGCTCTTCATCGATATCCAGAATCATTACTTCTACTTCATCACCCAACTGAACAACTTTGGATGGGTGTATGTTTTTGTTAGTCCAATCCATTTCAGATACGTGTACCAGACCTTCAACACCATCTTCCAACTCTGCAAAACAACCGTAATCAGTGAGGCTGGTAACGGTTGCCTTAACACGTGCACCT
>JALQUJ010000221.1 GCA_023263825.1 Porticoccus sp. | reverse complement strand
AGCCTCCAAATAGTGAGACTTTCAAGCATTGATCGTGGATAGTGTAACTAATTGCTTTAGGTATAAAAAATAATACCAAAGTGGTGTTGATTCTCGACACGAAATATTCAGAATACCATCAGTGTAGTGGAGTAATAATCGATGGCAGATTTTCAATATGACTTAGTGATTATAGGCAGTGGCCCTGCGGGTGAAGGTGCAGCGATGTCTGCTGTAAAGCAGGGCTGGTCAGTTGCCGTTGTTGATGAGCGCGCTATGGTCGGTGGAAACTGCACTCACCTTGGAACCATCCCATCAAAGGCATTACGACACTCTGTACGCCGGATGGTTCAGTTTAATACGATGCCAATGTTTCGTTCTGTTGGTGACCCCCGTTGGTGTTCTTTTTCTGAAGTGATGGAAGCCGCGGATCAGGTAATTCACAAACAGGTAGAGGGGCGGACCAGAGAATACGCCAGGAACCGTATCAAGCTCCACACAGGTAGGGCAGCATTTGTTGATGAGCATCACATCACCTTGAAAAAGGCGGATGGGACTTATGACAAAATTCACAGCCGTTATTTTTTAATTGCTACAGGCTCAAGCCCTTACCATCCAGAAGATGTGAATTTTAATCACCCATGTATTTTTGATAGTGATTCGATTCTGAACCTTGATCGAACACCTCGTAATATTATTATCTATGGAGCAGGTGTTATCGGTTGCGAATATGCCTCTATTTTTGCCGGTTTAGATACTCGGGTAGATTTGGTGAATACTCGCGAGGGACTGCTCTCATTTCTTGATGATGAAATTTCAGATGCCCTTAGTTACCACTTGAGGGATTTGAACGTAACCGTACGTCACAAGGAAGAGTATAAAAAAATAGAAACCCGTGATAACGGGATTACTATGGAGTTGAAATCGGGAAAAAGAGTCCATGCTGAAGCATTGCTCTGGTGTAATGGAAGAAGTGGTAATACAAAAAATATGGGGCTTGAGGATATTGGATTAAATGTTGATGCTCGAGGCCAGGTAACTGTTAATGATAATTATCAAACTTCGGTTGATAATATTTATGCGGCAGGAGATGTCATTGGCTGGCCAGCACTAGCTGGTGCAGCCTATGACCAAGGGCGGTCGGCTTCGGCACATATGTGTGGTTTGTCCAATGCCTACCATGTGGAAGATGTGGCAACAGGCATTTACACTATCCCAGAAATTAGTTTTGTGGGTAAAAATGAATCAGAACTAACAGAGCAGCAGGTCCCTTACGAAATTGGCCGCGCCTATTTTAAAAATATTGCCAGAGCCCATATTTCTGGCGAAGAAGTCGGCGTCTTAAAGATACTGTTTCACCAGGAAACATTGGAAATTCTCGGAGTACATTGTTTTGGTGCTGAAGCTGCGGAGATTATTCATATTGGACAGGCCATTATGAATCAACCGGGTAAAGCTAATACCATAGAGTACTTTATCAGTACAACATTTAACTACCCCACCATGGCAGAGGCATACCGCTTAGCTGCAATAAATGGTATTAACAGGTTGAATCGAGAGTCTCGTAAGCTAATAGGCTAATTTCTGATCACCAAAGGTTTTTTACTCGTTGCCATTGCGCTTAAGCACTGAATGCAACACTAAGTCGTGTTCAAAATAGACGATGAAATCCTGATATTCCCACGATGAAATGGGTGGCTCTCCAATAGGGTCGTTCCATTCTACAGGGTCACCAAAACGTTTTCTTACTTTGTCTTTGTGATACCTACTGTAGGGCGTTCTATGGACTGTTTATCTGCAGCTTGTTGACCAACAGGAATAACGACCTCATCGGTTGCAACCAGCAGTGATAAGCAGCATAAAATGCTGAGGGGTAATACAGATTTTTTTCATGATACAAGTCCTCATGAGTTCAATCCCTTAGTTACGTGTGAAGGCCATAATTACTCATAGTGCATTTTTAACTGCTCTAGTTTGATTAAAGTAAGGTTAAATGTAATAAGTGCAACTGCAAAATACCTTTCTTGGCAACCTGGTTGCTAAGAAACAGGTACTCAATCACAGAAATGGCGGCTTGTTTGACTAGCCGCTTTCCGTTTTAATGCTTTTAGATGAAAGCCAACCTCCCCCTTTTTATTGGACTACGTTACATCCGCAGTAAGCGGAGTAACGGTTTTGTCTCATTTGTGTCTTTTTTATCTTTTATTGCCATGGCTTTAGGTGTGATGGCTTTGATTGTAGTGCTTTCTGTCATGAATGGTTTTGATCGAGAAATTAAACAAAGAATTCTTAATGTTGTACCACACATTACGGTTACCAAAGAAAAGGGAATTCAAAACTGGGGAGAATTAGGTGGTGCACTAAAAGGTGTTGATGGTGTTAGGGAATATGCCCCTTTTGTTGAGGGGTATGGCCTGTTGTCTTCATCCTCCTTAAGCCAAGGAGTGTTGGTACAAGGTATAGATCCTGTCCAAGAGGCGGGTTTGAGTCCCATCAATGAGCAAATGGTTGCTGGAAATATAGAATATTTAGAACCAGGCCACTATGGCATTGTTCTTGGTAATTTACTCGCCCGTTCTTTGGGCGTCATTGTTGGGGATACGGTTATTTTGTCGCTGCCTGAACTCAATGTGACACCTGCAGGCATCTTTCCTCGGTTTAAGCGTTTTACAGTTCGCGGTCTGTTTCAGGTCGGAGCCCAGGTGGATAATGGGTTGGCATTTGTTCACTATCAGGATGCCCAAAAGCTTTATCGATTGGGATCTCGGGTTAATGGTGTAAAGCTAAATGTTGATGATCCGTTGAATGCGGATGATTTGGTTCCTTTCCTTAAGCAATCTTTATTTTTTACAAAGTTAGATAATGATTTGCTACAAATAAAAACTTGGACGGCAGAAATGAGCAGTCTATTTCAGGCAATCAAAATGGAAAAAAATGTTGTAGGTGTTCTCCTGGCTGCTATCGTCGCGGTAGCTGCCTTTAACATTGTGGCTAGTCTAGTACTTATGGTGGCCGATAAGCGGCGTGATATCGCTGTTCTAAGAACGTTAGGTTCTCAATCGAATACAGTTTCTGCCATTTTTATGGTTCAGGGTATTACTGTTGGGCTTTTAGGCGTTTCTACAGGTGCTATTTTAGGCTGTTTGCTAGCTGTTTTTATCGGAGATATTGTGAGTTGGTTGGAAGTGCATGCAGGGTTTCAGGTATTTGATCCCAATGTTTATTTTATTAGCCAATTGCCATCGCAATTATTGTGGATGGATGTATTAGTGGTGAGCTTTTTAGGGATGATATTAAGTCTATTGGCGACCATTTATCCCGCCAGAAGAGCAGGTCAAGTATTACCTGCAGAGGCATTACGATATGACCATTGATGGACAGGTAGTTTTGCAATGCCAGGCATTGTCTAAAAGTTATGAGCAGGGCACTGATACCATCAGTGTATTAAGCAATATTTCATTAGATGTTTGCTCCGGTGAGAAGATAGCTATTATTGGCGCATCAGGCTCAGGTAAAACAACATTGCTTAATTTGTTGGGCGGATTAGACGATCCCACGAGTGGCTCTGTGGCCGTGATGGATGCTGATATGTCACCAATGGGTGAGTCAAGTAGAGCGCGTTGGCGTAATCAGCATTTAGGGTTTGTTTATCAATTTCACCATTTATTGGGAGAGTTTACTGCACTGGAAAATGTTGCAATGCCATTGTTGATTGGCAAGGTGGCGGTGGCTGAAGCAAAGGCCAGGGCTCAAGCGATTCTCTCTCAGGTTGGGCTTGAACATCGTTGTCATCATAAACCCTCTGAATTATCGGGTGGTGAGCGTCAGCGCGTGGCAATTGCCCGTGCACTTGTTGCTAAGCCTGCCTGTGTTCTGATGGATGAGCCGACAGGAAACTTAGACCCCGAGACAGCTAAGACAATCCTTGATTTACTACTTCAGCTGAATACTGATTTAGGTATTAGCTTTGTTGTGGTTACCCATGAACATCATGTCGCCGTTCAAATGGACAAGGTTTTATCCCTAGAGCAGGAGACTTTGATTGATGTGACAGAAGATTTGGTCGCCCGGTCTTCAGTGAATTCTCAATCAGAGACTACGGCTGTGCCGGTACAAGGCAGTTAATAGTGTTTAGACCCTTTGCCAGTTATGTCGGTGTTAGAAACTTTACTGCTGGAAGTGGTAATCGACTTGTTTCGTTTATTTCACTGCTGGCAATTCTTGGGTTAGTACTAGGGCAAGCATTACTGATTTTAGTGATGTCCATAATGAATGGTTTTGATTATGAGATGGAGTCCCGCATTTTGGGGGCAGTTCCCCATATTCGCCTGTTTAAAGATGGTGGAATAGAAAATTTCCCAGAATTAAAAAGTAACCTGGTTGCCGAGTCTAATATCCAGGCAGTCATGCCCTTTGCTCAAGTTGATGGGATGCTGACCAGCCGTGGTAAAGCTCGTCCCGTTGAAGTGTTGGGTATAGAAGGGAAACTAAGCCATGATTTTGTAGGACAGTTTGTGCCTCCTGAGATGCGCTCAGTGCTTAATGACACGGGAGTGGGTGCTGATACTGGTGAGACATGGAAAAAACTTATATTAGGCCATGGTGTGGCAGAAAAACTTTCAGTTGATACCGGTGATCGCGTTACTTTGTTGGTGCCACAGGTTGCGTTTCAAACAAGCGGATTAGGTCAGAGACAATTGGCACCCAAGGTGGCAAGTTTTACTGTTGCTGGTGTTTTTTCCACACATACCACCCTTGACCAACGTTTGGTGCTAACACAATTGAATACCGCCTCAGAACTAGCAGGGCTAAAAAGCTATCCACAAGGCATACAAATTAAACTGAATGATATTTACCAGGCGCGTGAAACAGGCTTTGATCTACTTCGAACATTGCCATCAGGTTATCGTTTTTCAGATTGGATACAGACTCATGGGAATCTTTATCAGGCTATAAAAATGTCTAGAAATATGGTCTCGTTGTTAGTTTTTCTCATTATTGCTATCGCTGTATTCAATGTTGTCTCCATGTTAATGATGGCAGTCATTGATAAGCGATCAGCTATTTCTGTTTTGAAAACATTGGGGGCTACAAACGGCGATGTTATTTCAATTTTTTTGACGCAGGGATTTTTGATAGGTGTGGTAGGTTCAATATTGGGTTTAGGAATAGGTGTTGCTTGTGCACTCAATGCATCTGAGATAGTCATGGGGCTTGAGGCATTACTGGGCTTCAACTTCTTGAGCTCAGAAGTTTACCCTATTGATTATCTACCTTCTGTGCTGGTTTGGCGCGATGTCTTTATGGTGGTTATTGTCGCGTTAATTTTGAATTTTTTTGCGACGTTATATCCTGCCATACGCGCAGCAAAAACACGTCCGGCAGAGGTGCTTCGTTATGAATAGATTCTTAGTTAAGAATAGGCTGTCTTTCGTTACTAATAGATAGCCTTTAGGGTTGTTAATCTTGGTTTTCCAGTGCCTTTTCTGAGCGTTTCTTTTTTCGTATTTCCCAGTTTTTTATCACTTTCCAGCGCCATAACTGGTGAATAATTAAATAACCTAAACCACCACTTACCAGTCCACAGATTAGACTACCTATTAGTAGGGGCAATAAAATTACTTCACCTTGAGCTACCGCCCAATCCCATGTTAATTCGATATTAAAGGATGTTGTTTCCTGTCCCAACAATAGAACACCAATACCGTAACTGAACAGAAACATCGGTGCGATGGTCAGAGGATTGCTGATCCATATTAATGCCATAGCTAATGGCAAATTCGTACGGAAGGTCAGAGCAAGTATTGCAGCAACAAGCGTTTGGCCTGGTATGGGTAGAAAAGCACAAAATAGGCCAATGAAAAATGAGGCTGATATGGATGTACGATTAATATGGAATAGATTTGGATCCCTTAATAAAGGGCCCATCCAGCGTATAGCTCGACTATCCACTATTTTGTGGGGTTCCGGTAACCACCGACGTAGTGTTTTCCTAGGCATAACTTCCTGGCCAGAAGAAAATAAGGCGCGATTATGACCAGTTTTGGTCAGATAGACTAGTGATTAGATCAATTATCTTAAAAGTAGCATTAACTCATGGCAGTTCTTGTAAAGAGCTAGGGTGAAGTGATACAAAATTAATAAAAAGTTGTCGATCAATTAGGTCAATGTTAGTTGGTAAGATGGTACTTAAGGCGTAATATATTTTCAGCATTTAGATTTATGAAAACTGTATTACAGGCCATAAATTGGGTTCTCTGATGGAGGTAACCAGTTTAGGCTGTCCTGTATTAACTGTTGAGTGTGGGGGGCAAATCAACCGGAATCTGATGAGATAGCTTTACGTGGTTTGACTCGGTTTTTTACCAAGCCCCAGCTATATCAGTCTGTTGCTGTTGAAGAAATGGATATCTATCATCACCCAGTACGCTGTAGCTTTGTAAGAACCGGCAGTTAGCTTACTCCTCTGACCCCCAGCTAAATGTCGATGTCACGGTCCCTGCTCATATCGATCGGCGTAATTTTGGCGTTGTTCGGCCAGATACGGCATTAGCCTGGCTGGGTTCGTTAGGTGTCAACGCCCTGTGTGTACGAGATGAGCAAGGTCATAATGTGATAGATGATTTTTTTGTTGTTCAAAACAACAAACTGTATCCCCGAACCACACTGAAATTATTTATGGCGACCACTGATCCCAAAATTGCAGTGACTGATTGTTTGTTCTATGCGGTTAAAGAGACGGATCATTTGTGGGATGAAACTGCTGATGATGTCGCTGAGTGGGAGATGAATTAAAGTTCTTTTAATAGAGTGTTTACGTAGTCGGGAACAATTTCTGAAGCTGTACCATATATCTGCTCATCAAATTTGGAGCCATTTATAGATGGTTCCAAATTGAGTTCGACTGTATGGGCTCCAGAGGATTTGGCAACTTCAAAAAACCCCGCAGCAGGGTAGACGTTTCCCGATGTTCCAATTGCCATAAACAGATCGCACGTTTCTAGTGCCTGATAAATTTTATCCATATAAAGGGGCATTTCACCAAACCAGACGACATGGGGCCGAAGGTTTCCTGTTTGTTGACAACAACTACAGACTGAAAGGGGGGAGGTTGCTTCATAACAGGGGAAGATTTGTGCGCTTTGGCTACAGCGTATTTTTAATAATTCGCCATGAATATGAAGTAGGTTATTACCTGAAACCAAGTCACTTCCTGAGCGTTCATGTAAATCATCAATGTTTTGTGTCACAAGGGTATAGTTGCTCAAGGTCTTATCAGGCAGATCTTGTTCTAATTTAGTTAATGCATTTTCCAGTTCAGCTAGTGCATAGTGAGCGGCATTAGGCTGTATCTCTGAACTCAGTAAATGTTCGCGACGTAGGTTATAGAAACGATGTACGGTTTCTGGATCGCGGGCAAAACCCTCCGGTGATGCTACATCTTCAATCCGGTGTTCTTCCCACAAGCCATCGCTGGCCCTAAAAGTTTTGATGCCCGATTCAGCAGAAATACCTGCACCTGTTAATACGACTATTGATGGAATTTTTCTCTTATTCATAGTGATAATATTGAAGGTGGAGGGAAAGCAATGAAAGAAGTTAAACTTTCCGGTACTCCCCAAGTCACATTGACATCATATTTTGGCAAAATTCCTCTATGCGCGATACTAGCCCTTTACTACTTGATACAGAGTTCCCTTCGTTGAATCGAACCTCGCTAACGACATTGCAGGTCAATTTGGGGTACCTCTGCAATCTTAGTTGTACTCACTGCCATGTCAATGCCGGTCCAAATCGAACAGAGCTGATGGATCTTGATACGGTAAATTTAGTATTAGCGGTGCTCAAACAACAAGGCATAACTACCCTTGATCTGACAGGTGGGGCTCCCGAAATGAACCCCCATTTTCGATATTTGGTGACAGAAGCAACCAAATTAGGTGTTGAGGTCATTGATCGCTGCAATTTAACTATCTTACAAGAGCCTGGATATGAATATTTGGCCCAGTTTCTTGCAGATCATAAAGTGACAATTGTAGCTTCATTACCCTGCTATTCAGAAAAAAATGTCTCCGAACAAAGAGGTAAAGGCGTATTTGAACAGAGTATCGAAGTATTACAGCAGCTCAATAGCATGGGTTACGGTGTTAAACCATCCTTGCCATTGAATTTAGTCTATAACCCTAACGGGGCTTTTCTGCCTCCGGATCAGCAGCAGCTGGAGAGGGAATATAAAACACGTTTAAATGCCGATTTTGGTATTGCTTTTAATCGGCTATACACCATTACTAATATGCCTATCAGTCGATTTGGGGCGGTTTTGCTCGCTAAAGGCGAATATCACCAATATATGGATTTATTAAAAGCTAATTTTTCGACCTCAAATCTTGATACACTTATGTGCCGCAGTACGGTCAGTGTTGATTGGCAGGGCAATCTTTACGATTGTGATTTTAATCAAATGTTGGAAATGGGTATGCCACTCATTTCAGAGATCATACCATCCACTTATGAGAATGACTTACCTGATAAGTTGATAGCCTCTGATAGTCCTTCCGAGAACTTAAGGCATTTAAAAGACTTATTACATTCTGACTTTTCGGGGCAGTTTATAGCCATTGGTGATCATTGCTATGGCTGTACAGCAGGACAGGGCAGTAGTTGTGGTGGAGCCCTTGAGTAATTCTAGTCGGGACGGTTTGGAGACTGTAGATGTCAGTATCCCTCTCACTATAATTATTCCTGTTCTCAATGAAGAGCAAACCATAGAAGCATGCTTGTTGGGGTTGCAACCGTTAAGAGAGCAGGGTGTTGAAGTCATCCTTGTTGATGGCGGAAGCCAAGATAGTACCTGTGAATTAGCCTCTTCTTTTGTCGATTATGTAATAAAAAGTGCGCCGGGACGCGGTACTCAAATGAATTCAGGCGCTGCTGTGGCTCGGGGGGAGATCCTGTTGTTTCTCCATGCCGATACTATTTTACCCCCGGATTTTTCTCCCATCATGATATCTGAAGAACTGTGGGGGTTTTTTCCGGTAAAGCTGAGTGGTTCAGCATGGCCTTTTCGTGTGATTGAGGGTGCCATGAACTTGCGATCGAAAATAACAAAAATTGCGACGGGTGATCAGGTCATATTTATACGGTCTGAGTTTTTTCAAAGCATCGGGGGCTTTGCTGATATTCCCCTGATGGAAGATGTGGAAATTTGTGGTCGATTAAGGTCAGTGTCTCGCCCAGTATTAATGTCGGGTACTGTTGTGACATCAAGCCGTCGATGGGAGCAACAGGGAATTGCTCGAACGATATTACGTATGTGGCTATTGAGACTGGCTTTTTTCTTTGGTGCTTGCCCTCATCGGCTTGTCCAGCGCTATTATCTGTAACCGCGGTCTATAACCGAAGTGCCTTTTTATAGGTACTGCACCTAAACGAAATGCAAAAAACCGTTAGATATAACGAGCAACACCTAATGCCGATATGTTACTCAGATAGTTGTCTAGTCCAGTTTGCTAAAGCACCGTTACAAGGCCAGGTCAAAACACGTATGCAGCCAGCCTTAGGTGAAGCCGGGTGTTTAAAATTTCATCAGGCTTTGGTTGAACATCAGTTCTCCTTGCATTATCAAGCTGGAGTATCTGACTTTGAGCTTTGGTGCAGCGCTGAACATCCTTTTTTTGATCAACTTGTAGCAGCGGCAAATATCCCCCTTTATGTTCAGCGGGGCGAGGACCTTGGTCAACGCATGTTTAATGCCTTTCACAGCAGGTTTCAGCAATATTCTTATGTCATTCTTATTGGGAGTGACTGCCCGTTTTTAGATAGTGATTACGTAATCGAGGCTATTAATAGATTGAAACAAGGTGCTCCTGCAGTGTTTGGACCGGCAACAGATGGGGGCTATGTCTTGATCGGTTTGAGCCGGGTAGATATTTCATTATTTGAGGGTGTTCGATGGGGCACTGATCAAGTGATGAGTCAGACCAGGGATCGATTAAAGGCATTGGATTGGTCATGGGAAGAATTGCCACATTTATCAGATATTGACCGCCCAGAAGATCTAGAATTACTTTTTTCCCATAAAAAATTGAAATATCTTTTAGAGTAGCTCTATATCTCATTGATATATATTAATTTATTTTTCTTGACGGAAAATTGTTTTAGGCCTATTTTTCGAAATCAGAGGCAGAGGTAAATCACACCGTTGCAGTAGCGTTAGGTATCGAGATGGAGGAGTTTCGATATGGGTGATGAAGAAACACTGGATAATGATGATTTTGTTCTCGAGGGTGAGGCACTAGAGCAGGAAGTTGAGGAGAAAATACAGGCCGAAGATTCTGATATGCGTCGCCGTCTTGAGGACCAACTGGAGGAGCGTCGCCTCCAAAAAATGATCCAGGATTATGATTTTGATCTAGATTGATCAGTTAATATTTTGTGCGCCTTCTTTTTTTCGCACATGAGGAGTGTTTTAGCTGAAATAACTTGTTTCTGCCGATATATTTTCTCTTATGGTACCAGTTTTTGGCATAATACAGCTTTTGCCACTGGCCGGATTGTCTGCTGTTGTTAACTACAGAACCTAATACAGATCTTTTCTCTCCAAATTCCTTGGATTTAAGGGCGCTTGCTTTTGAACGGGATGATAGGATGTTGTTCTCCAATGTCGGTGTATCCCTAAAATCAGGCGATATCCTTCAAGTTGAAGGTCCAAATGGTTGTGGTAAAACAACATTGTTGAGAATCATTACTACGGCATTGAGTCCTAGTGCGGGACAGCTGTTATGGCAAGGTCAGAATATTTCCCAGGTTCGTCAAACTTTTCTCCATAACTTGCTATTTCTTGGTCATTTACCGGGCTTAAAGCAGGCGCTATCCCCAGAGGAAAATTTGATTTGGTGGCGGCGTTTAAATCAATCACAGGCAGAATGTTGCAATAATGAAGTGTTAGCTCGAATTGGATTGAGGGGCTATGAAGATGTGCCTTGTTTCAATCTATCGGCTGGGCAACAACGTCGTGCAGCTTTGGCGAGATTACTGGTCACAAAAGCATCATTGTGGGTGTTAGATGAACCATTTACGGCAATAGATAAGCAGGGTGTAAGTGAATTGGAATCTCTCTTGACTGAGCATTCTGCCAGGGGAGGGATAATTATATTGTCTACTCATCAGGATTTAGGCATTCCAGGCATCGAGCGACTTTCATTGAGACACGAGTCGTTAGGTCAAAAGGCATTGGATCAAAATTCACCTTTTGTAGTGGATGTCGCTTGATCATGGAACTAGGTTTTTCTGCCATTTTTCGTCGGGATTTGCTGTTGGCTTTTCGTCATCGTGCAGAAATAGCCAATCCAGTTATTTTCTTTTTGATTGTTGTCACACTTGTTCCATTGGGGTTAACACCTGAAGCGAGCCGTTTAGCAGAAATTGCGCCAGGCATTTTGTGGGTGATGGCATTGTTGGCATCGCTGTTATCTGTTGAAGGTATGTTTCAGAGTGATTACAGGGATGGTACTTTGGAGCAAATGATCATATTACCTCAGCCGCTATATTTAATGGTATTGGCAAAAATATTGGTTCATTGGCTGGTTACGGGGCTTCCTTTGACTCTTTTGGCACCGGTTTTAGGTATGATGTTGTCTTTGCCTGAAGCGGGATATCTGCCCTTGGTGTTTAGCCTGTTGATGGGGACTGCTGTGCTTAGTTTGGTGGGAGCCATAGGTGCTGCATTGACTGTTGCATTGAAAAAAGGAGGGCTGTTGCTCTCACTGATTGTCATGCCACTCTATATGCCAGCACTGATTTTTGGGGCGAGTACGGTACAAAGAGCGGTGGATGGTTTTTCTGTAGATGGGCCGTTAGCTGTACTGGGTGCATTGTTAGCATTTTCATTGCTTGTATCACCTTTTGCTACGGCAGGAGCTTTGCGGGTAAGTATGCATGGCTAATCCTGTTAGGAGGTTCTCCTATTGTTTATTGATATCCATTTTTGATCGCAAGGGTTAACACCAATATGTCGCAGTTATTCAGTTGGAAGTGGTTTCATCGGTTAGGTTCACCGCGCTGGTTTTATCAAACCAGTGGCAAATGGTTGCCTTGGCTCTCGATGTTGGCGACAGGGTTATTATTGGTGGGTCTTTGTTGGGGGTTGGCTTTTGCCCCCCAAGATGCCAAGCAGGGTAATAGTTTTCGGATCATTTATATCCATGTTCCAGCATCATTCTTGGCTCTGGCTGGTTATTATGTAATGGCTATTGCCGGTGCCATTGGCTTGATTTGGAAGATGAAACTTGCGGATATGGTGATGAAATCGGCAGCGCCTATTGGTGCTGTTTTGACCTTTGTAGCTCTTGTTACTGGTGCTATATGGGGTAAGCCTACATGGGGAACCTATTGGGTATGGGACGCCAGAATTACCTCCATGCTAGTGTTGTTATTTTTGTATCTTGGCGTGATAGCACTCCAATATTCTTACAGCAGTCAAGATGCGGCGAGCAAGGCGAGTGCAGTACTGTCGTTAGTGGGAATGGTGAATATTCCCATTATCTACAAGTCTGTAGATTGGTGGTACACATTACATCAGCCCGCAACAATTAAATTCACTGAGGCACCATCAATGCACCCTGATATGTTCCAGCCATTACTGGTGATGATTCTTGGCTTTTACTGTTTTTATGCTGTTGCTTTGATTTTAAATACTCGGGTTGAAGTGCTTTGCCGGGAACGACGCACGCGTTGGGTACAGGAATTGGTGGCATCAAAATGCACATGACCGCAGTGATATATAGAAGTTATTGTTGTGCTTAGGGTTTGAGGATAGGAAATAAGTGATGTTTCAGTTTGAAAATATCCAAGAATTTATTCAAATGGGAGGACATGGCCCCTATGTTTGGTCCGCCTATTTGATTTCTTTGAGCGTGATGATTTGGTTGGTTGTTAGTCCTCTTCGGCGGAAAAGAAAATTGCTGAGGGATATAAATCGGCAACAACAGAGAGAGATTGCTCAGCAAGGCACTAACAGCAGTTCGAATTTGTCTACATAAGTAAGATAGTGCAGAAAGGGTTTTCCATACGGCTGTGTTAAAGAAAGTTATTGTTCAAAGGTAGCACTTAAAGAGAAGTTTATGCATCCAGTTAGACGACAACGCTTGTTTATGGTTATTTTCATTGTAGTGATTGCTTCAATAGCTGTTGGCCTATTGAGCTTTGCTCTACGTGAGAACATTAACTTGTTTTATCCACCCTCAGATATTGTGTCCGGAGAAGCGCCAAAAGGTGTACGTATACGAGCTGGAGGTATGGTGGTGGATGGCAGTGTGGTGAGAGCCGATGATTCTTTATTAACACATTTCCAGATTACCGATGGTGAAGCCCAAGTAAATGTGCAGTACACCGGTATTCTTCCAGACCTGTTTGCGGAAGGTGAAGCTGCAGTTGTTACCGGTGAACTGAATGATGAGGGCATGTTTATGGCTTCTGAAGTATTGGCTAAGCACGACGAAAACTATACGCCACCAGAAGTTGCTGAGGCTATGCAGGAAGCACATAATCGAGCTAAAACCAAGGATGTAGATGCTGAATCAGCAAAAGCTCAAACCTCAAAGTACTAATCAGGCTTTTTTTAAGAGTCTTAAAAGTTTTTCCTTCTAAAATAACGTCATTAGGAAAAAATCGAATAGGAAGAATGAATAAATGATTGCTGAATACGGGAATTTTGCACTGATATTGGCATTGATATTGGCACTGATTCAATCCGTGTTGCCCTTGGTGGGTGCTGCCTCTGGAAACCGTTTGTGGATGGCAACGGCTAGACCACTGGTTTCTGGTCAAACACTGATGGTGTTATTTAGTTTTGGGTGTTTGGTTAGCTTATTTCTCCATGATGACTTTTCAGTGCGTTATGTGGCTGCAAATTCAAACACTTTATTACCAGATCAATACAAGGTGAGTGCAGTATGGGGTGCCCATGAAGGCTCATTGTTGCTATGGGTATTGATTTTGGCGTTGTGGAGTTTTGCCGTTGCCTTGTTCAGTCGTACATTGCCACAGCAGCTTGTTGCGCGTGTTTTAGGTGTTATGGGTCTGATTAGCGTTGGGTTTTATTTATTTCTGCTCTTTACATCAAACCCTTTTGAGCGAAACCTGCCGTTTTTTCCAGCTGAAGGTGCGGACCTAAATCCACTACTTCAAGATGTGGGTTTAATTTTTCATCCTCCTATGCTGTATATGGGTTATGTCGGTTTTTCCGTGGCTTTTGCTTTTGCTATTGCGGCACTCATGTCTGGAAGAATGGACGCCGCTTGGTCACGCTGGACTCGTCCTTGGACAAATGTAGCTTGGGTATTTTTAACCTTAGGTATTACCTTGGGAAGCTGGTGGGCATACTACGAGCTGGGTTGGGGTGGTTGGTGGTTTTGGGATCCCGTTGAAAATATTTCACTAATACCATGGCTTTTAAACACAGCCCTTATTCACTCCCTACAAGTTTCAATAAAAAATGATCAATTAAAACTTTGGTCATTAAATTTGGCTCTATACTCGTTTATTGCCGCAGTGTTTGGTACGTTTCTAGTGAGATCGAACTTAATTGTCTCTGTGCATAGCTTTGCTACCGATCCTTTAAGAGGTCTCTTTTTAATTGTAATCATTGGTTATCTTTTTTTAGTAACTATAAAATTAAATATCAAAAGCGCTTTACATTTTAATCAAGATACTTTTTCTTTAATTAGCAAAGAAAGTTTTCTTCTTTTAAATAATATTTTTTTTATCGCCTCAGCTTTAACAGTATTTATCGGAACTATTTACCCTTTGTTTAGTGAATTATTTTTTGAGTCATCAGTATCTATTGGTGCGCCATACTATAACTTCGCATTTAATATACTGATGGCCCCTATTATTTTACTTATGGCATTTGCTCCCCAAGTTTCAT
>JALQUJ010000205.1 GCA_023263825.1 Porticoccus sp. | reverse complement strand
ACCATGCCATGCCAGCTTTTATTTGTTCTAGATTGATGTCTTGGCCGTCTAACATGACTTTCCCCAAGTCTCGGCCATAACGATCTTGCTTGTTTGACTCAATAAGAACCTGCTTACCCGCAACCATGCCTGCCAGGTATTCATGAGACTTGCGCCCATAGGGCTGTGCCCTCTCTGGTGCATCAATGCCGGTGAGCCTGACTTTGTGGAGAACATTCCCAGCTTCTAGGACATTGATCGTATCGCCATCAGTGACTTTGACAACTATGCCTGTGAAGTCAGCAAAGGCTGAAGACCAGAAAATAGCTAAACACAATAGAGTGAATGATCTAACCATTCGTAACGATTTGGTTGTGATAATCAGTGTCTTTTCGTTGTCCTTAAACAAATCAGGAAAGTATGTATCTGCTTAGTAAGTTCTGGATGGTTCTGTCTAGAGTATTGACTTAGTGTTTTGTTAAATTGATGAACTGTTAGAACTTTATGTGATCAAATTATATCCTGACTTGGCCACGCCCGCTAGGATCTCAGACCAAACAGGCGCAGCTTTGAATGATCTAATCGGTTTATTGTGCCGTACTGGAGACATACTCAAGGAATTATCTGTGTCCCGATCCTCACTGCTTTGGTTTACTAATAATCTTCGTCTAGACGACAATTCAGTTTTTAATGCGGTCTCTGAAGATACCAAGCTCCACTGCATATACATTCATGACCCAAGAATAGAGCTCTTTTTTCATCTCGGAGAGAAACATTTGAGCACGCATCGTACTCAATTTTTACAGCAAACAATCTCCACTCTCGATCAACAACTATCCACGCTTGGCCAATGCCTTCATAGGATCGATGGCGACTACCTGGAGTCGTTGACCCGTCTGGTGCAACAACACTCGATTGATAAAATTGTGACCTCTCGTCACACAGGTAGCTACGAGCAACAAGCACTCAAAGCGATTGCTAAGCGTTTCCCTCATCTTCAGATAGTGGTTGAAGAGACGGCAACTATCTTTCAAGAGTCACAGCTGCCTTTTGCGCTCTCCGATCTTGATAACAGTTTCACCCCATTTCGTAAACGTGTTGAAGGTCTAGTCATCGATCAACCCGTCACAGCACCGACGTCGTTGCCACCACCCATCCTTCAATCAAGTATAAGCAAACCTGTTGAACTAACAGCGAGTGTTCACGGTGGTGAAGTGGCTGCATTGCGGCACTTGGAGACTTACTTCAACAGCACTGCGCCTCTCACATATAAAGAGACTCGCAACGCCTTGGATGATTGGCAAAGTTCAACAAAATTGAGCCCCTGGTTAGCTGTCGGGGCTCTCTCGTGTAGACGAGTCATCGCTAGACTCAGCGAGTATGAATCGCAAAATGGGGCCAATGAATCGACCTACTGGATTAAATTTGAGCTGCTTTGGCGTGAATACTTTCAATGGTATGCACTGCACTGGGGGGACCGACTTTACGCCTTCAAAGGGCCACATAATCGCAACCCGCTCACCAGTTATTACGCTGAGCGATTTCGTGCTTGGCGTGAGGGCCACACACACTACCCAATTATAAATGCCGCAATGAAACAGCTTAAAGCGACGGGGTATATATCTAACCGTGCACGCCAGCTCGTTGCTAGCTGCCTTGTTCATGAACTCGCTATCGATTGGCGGTACGGTGCTGAGTATTTTGAACAACAGTTACTCGATTTTGACATCGCCAGTAATTGGGGAAACTGGCAGTACCTCGCAGGTGTCGGTGCAGATCCGAGAGGCCATCGCCAGTTTAATCTGGAAAAACAGACAGAGATTCACGATCCCCAGCATCGCTTCATAAAGAGCTGGGATGGCCGTAAGGATTGCCAAACCACCGCCCTCTTTGACTACTACGGCGATCCACTTTGGCCTGTTAATAAATGAGGGAGATGATGCATCACAAGCAGATACTTCCAACAAAAGTGTGTGAGCATTGCCAGCGCCCCTTCAGTTGGCGCAAAAAGTGGGCTCGCGATTGGGAGCAGGTACGATACTGTTCGGAGCGCTGCAAACGCGAGGCTAAAAAGACTCGATGAAGACATTAAGAGTGATTCTGGGCGATCAACTTAATGCCCAACACAGCTGGTACCGAGAGCGAAATAGCGACCACCTATATTTGATCGCAGAGCTGTACCAAGAGCAGCGATATGTGAGACACCACGTGCAGAAAATTGTCGCTTTCTTTATAGGTATGCAACGTTTTGCAGAAGCGCTCAAAGATGCAGGACATCAGGTCCTTCACCTGACACTTGATCAAACAGCAGAGTACGACTCGATTGATCAATTAATTATAGTGATCTGCCAAGAGCATAAGATTGAACGAGTTGAGTTTCAGCGCCCTGATGAGATCCGTCTTTTAGAGCAGCTACGCAATTTGAAAATTCCTACTGGTATAGGTCTTCGAGAGGTTGATACTGAGCACTTCTTGCTCCCCTTCGAAGAGATCAGTAAAGAGTTTAAACCACAACGTCCTTTACGAATGGAGGCGTTCTATCGCCGCATGCGTCAACGGTATGGTTATCTAATGCAAAGCGGTGAACCAGAGGGGGAGCGTTGGAATTTCGATAGTGAAAATCGCAAAGCACTTAAAGCATCTGACTTGGCGCAGATTCCTCAACCTCTATGTTTCAGCCAATCAACCCAAGCGGTGTTAGAGCGATTAGATAGACATAAGATCAGCTATTTTGGAAAGATCTCAAAACAATTAGTTTGGCCCACCTCGAGCAAAGAGGCGCTTCAACTTCTTGAGTTTTTTTGTACTCATTGCCTACCGCTGTTTGGAAAGTTCCAAGATGCGATGACTGCTAATTCAGAGCATAAATGGAGTCTTTATCATTCAAGACTCTCATTCGCCCTAAACGCTAAAATGATCTCGCCGGCACAGGTGATAGAGCGATCAATAGCCGAGTATCGAGCCCGACCAGAAGTGATAGATCTAGCACAAATCGAAGGTTTTGTACGCCAAATACTCGGTTGGCGAGAGTTTGTTCGTGGGATCTACTGGATCAACTTACCAGAATACCCAACCCTCAATGTACTTGCTGCAAACAAAGATCTTCCAGAATATTTCTGGAGTGGTAAAACCAAAATGCACTGTATGGAGCAAAGTCTTGGCCAATCTCTGGATTATGCTTACGCCCATCATATTCAGCGTCTGATGGTGATAGGGAACTTCACTCTTCTCGCCGGCGTAGATCCGAATCAAGTCGACGCTTGGTATCTAGGTATCTACATCGATGCTATCGAGTGGGTCGAGATGCCAAACACCCGTGGCATGAGCCAATTTGCTGATGGTGGTTTGCTAGCTTCCAAGCCCTATTCATGTTCTGGCCAATACATCAGCCGTATGAGCGACTACTGCAAAAGCTGCTTTTATGATGTAAAACTGCGAGCAGGAAACAGAAGCTGCCCCTTCAACTCACTCTATTGGCACTTTCATGAACGCCATAAAGCACGTTTTGCCAACAGTCCGCGCACAGCCATGGTCTATAGAAACTGGGATAAAAAACCTGAAGCCGAACGAGCAGCAATCTTGCAGCAGGCCTCCCTCTATCTTGATTCGCTTAATGAACTGTAGCGCCGCTTTAAAATCCGCTTGCAACAGTTAAAAGCGTTATCTCAATCAACAAAAGAATTCATATAATTCATTAATTTATTTGGTATTTATTTTTTAATTTCTAACAAGCTTCTAACTATCCCACTCGTTAGCATTAGACTGCTTGTCCCCGGGCTATATAAAACACACCCCAGCGCATCAGTTTTGCGGGTATTTGTGGGGTTATAAAATAAATATTTAAGCTATTATAAGTAAATTTTTCATAAGGTTATTGATATGATTCAGTAAATTCTGGGCCGTTTTTCTCATTGCCACTACCTACACAATAAACTTGGAAACTAATTAGACTCCGCACTTACGTTAATATCTGGAACCTGGTGCTTGATCACCTGAAGCTATGACGGGGAAAAGACGACGACGTGCAACGAGCCATTATAGATATCATTAAGCGCTTTCCCTTTCACTTGGTGTCTTATGACGAACAAGACAGCGTACTCAATCTGGCTTATGATGCATCTCGCCATAGTGACCAGGGTCTTGAGGTGATTTTAGAAGAACATCACCTGCACATCAGCCACGACTGGTGGACCCACACTCCCGATGGCTTCAACTGGTTGATCACACACAAACAGCAGGGCAAACTCCAAGACTGACCCACCGTTCATACAAGGTTGGGCACATAACAATAATTCTGATAGAGGCCGTGTATGGAGCCGAAACATGTTCTTGAAGTTGTGGACATGGGCATCGACACCCACCAGGAACCCGTAATTTTCATGCGCGAAGATTGCGATATCTGTCGCGCAGAAGGCTTTAGCGCCAGTAGCCGCCTGACACTCAGCGCCAACGGCCGAACCCTGATTG
>JALQUJ010000196.1 GCA_023263825.1 Porticoccus sp. | reverse complement strand
CAGAATCAATCATGATCGGTGACTCAAATTCATTGGGCATGGTTTCCAATCGCTTGGATGGCGGGGCCATTAAATTTGCGACGGCATAGGCCAGGCGATTGCCCAGACCTATTTGTTGCAAGATTTCTTCAAAGGTTGCGGTGCCTGTTTCCTCTAATGCTCGTTTGATCCAGGATTTTCTGATGCTTTTGTAATTGGTGCCAAAATTTTCGAGTGCTCTGTCCAGTAGTCGTTTTCCGAGGGCAACAGATTCTTCATGTTGTTGATGTTTGAGGAAGTGTCGAATGGCACTACGAGCTTTAGCCGTTTTGACAAAGTTTAGCCAAGAGGGGTTTGGCTGAGCATCTTTGGCAGTAATGATCTTAATTTGCGCACCACTTTGTAATGGCTCGGAAAGTGATGCCAGTTGACCGTTGATTTTACAAGCAATACAACCGTTACCCACATCAGTATGCACAGCGTAGGCAAAGTCTACGGGGGTGGCACCGGATGGGAGAGAAATAATTTGGCCTTTTGAGGTAAAGACATAAACCTCATCTGGGAATAAATCGGTTTTAACATGCTCGATGAATTCCAGGGAGTTACCCGCCTGTTGCTGTATCTCCAGCAGACCCTGAACCCATCGACTTGCGCGTGGCGCACCTTCTTCTTGTGATTTGTAGAGCCAGTGAGAAGCAATACCAAAGTTGGCCATTGCGTCCATGTCTTTGGTTCTGATTTGAACTTCAATGGGGAGACCATGCATGCCCACTAAAATGTTATGCAGAGATTGATAGCCATTGACCTTGGGTATGGCAATGTAATCTTTGAACTCACCGGGCACAGGTTTGAACAGATTGTGCACGATGCCTAAAGTGCGGTAACAATCATCTACTGAGTCCACAACAATTCTAAAGGCAAAGACATCCATAATTTCTCGAAATGACTTTTTTTTGGCCTTCATTTTTTGGTAGATGCTCCAAAGGTGCTTTTCACGTCCGGCAACTTCAGAGGTAATACCTTCTTTCTCCAGGCGGACTTCGATACTGTCTTTAATTTCATCCACAATTTCCCTGCGTGGTCCACGAGCAGCGGCTCTCGCTTTTTTCATCAGCTCGTATCTGACAGGATACATGGCCGCAAAGCCTAATTCTTCAAACTCAATTTTAATGTCATTGATACCCAATCGCTGGGCGATAGGGGCATAGATATCCAGAGTTTCCCTGGCAATACGTCGCCGCTTTGCCGGGCTTAATACTTGAAGTGTGCGCATGTTATGTAAGCGGTCAGCCAGTTTGACCAACATCACACGAATATCCTTGGCCATGGCCAAGGTCATTTTTTGAAAGTTTTCTGCTTGTTGTTCTGCTCGAGAGGTAAACTCAATTTCGCTAAGTTTACTAACCCCGTCTACTAGGTCTGCAACAGTTGGGCTAAAGCGCTCGGAGATTTCTTCTTTACTGACATCAGTATCTTCAATGACATCGTGGAGCATGGCTGCCATCAGGCTTTCATGGTCCAAGTGCATATCTGCAAGAATATGAGCCACAGCCACAGGGTGAGTAATATATAACTCACCGCTTTGACGGAACTGCTCCTGATGGCATTGTGCAGCGAACCGGTAGGCGCTGAGAATGCCCTGGATCTGGTTTGATTCGAGATAGGAGGAAAGCTTGTGGCTTAGTGCATCAATAGCTTCCAAGTGTTCCTCCTAAAAAAGAAGTAAAGCTATTCTGCTTCTGGCGATGAAGGCGATTCAGGAGATGGTTCAGTGGATGATTCTGTAGAAGGCTGCTCAGTAGCAGCTTCGGAAGCAACAACGGCGCCTTCTTCTCCTTCGTCCATTTCTTCCATCATTAAATCGCTAGATTCTTCTTTTTCATCAAGAATGCTTGCCGTGATTAACCCTTCTTCGATTTCGCGCAGAGCCATAACTGTGGGTTTGTCATTTTCCCAGGGAAGCATGGGCTCTTTACTGCCTAATGCCAGTTGGCGTGCACGTTTTGAGCTAACCATAACAAGCTCAAAGCGGTTATCTACATGATCGAGACAGTCTTCAACTGTAATGCGGGCCATACGCTATTCCGTTTATGTGGTAGTTATGAAAGAAATTCTGCCGCCAATACTGCAACCAGTGGGCGGCAGAGCATTGTAGTTTACAAAATTGCGGGTTTCAGGACAACAAATCCTTGAGCAACTGATGGTTTTTCTGCTGTTGATTTGCCAGTTTAAGCCGCTGACAGATCACAATGGCACGAAGCTCTGACAAAGCAGTGTCAAAATCATCATTAATCACCAAATAATCAGCTTCTACAAAGTGTGACATTTCTTTCTGTGCTTCAGCTAAACGATGGTCGATGACAGCTTGATTGTCCTGCCCTCTATTGTTGAGCCTTTGTTCTAATGCTTTGGGGGAAGGAGGTAAAATAAAGATGCTGATGCAATCGGGTTGTAAACGACGAATTTGTTCAGCACCTTGCCAGTCAATTTCTAAAATTACATCTTCGCCCTTGGCCAGTATTTCTTCGACCCAGCTTTGTGCCGTGCCATAATAATTGTTGAATACTTTGGCATGTTCCAGAAAGGCATCTTTATTAAGCATGGTGACGAAAGTTGCCTCGTCAACAAAGTGGTAGTTAATACCGTCCTTTTCTCCCGGACGCATGCTGCGGGTGGTGTGGGATATAGATACGCGAATATCCCTGACTGTTTGTAAAAGTGCTTTTACCAGGCTGGTTTTACCTGCACCTGATGGCGCGGATACGATGTAGAGGGTGCCTTTGCTGGACATGGGTCGTATTTGTTCCTTGTTTTATTGGTTTATCCAGTTAGTTTTTGCCGATTGCTTATTCAATATTTTGAATCTGTTCCCGCATTTGCTCAATCAGTACTTTGAGCTCAACGGAGGATTGAGTCGTGTCACTGGCAATAGATTTTGAGGCAAGGGTATTGGCTTCACGATTCAGCTCTTGCATCAAAAAGTCCAGACGACGGCCTATGGGCTCTTTTCGTTTTAAAACACAATGGATTTCTGTGAGATGAGTGTCGAGCCTGTCTAACTCTTCATCGACATCGGCCTTTTGTGCCAGAAAAACCAGTTCCTGTTCCAAGCGGTCTGAGTCCAGTCTTTCGGTGACCTCTTGAAGTCGGTCAGTGATTTTCTGTTTTTGTGCGGCTAATAATTTTGGAAGATGAAGGCGAACTTTACTGACTTCTTCCGAGATCGCCTCCAGGCGTTGTTCAATCAGTGCTTTAAGTTTTTCACCTTCTCGCTCACGGCCTTCTGCCAACTGTTTGAGGGTATCTTCAAACAGTGTTGTCAGTGCGTTTTTCAGTTCATCGCGGTCTACTTCGGCTTCCTTGAGTGCGCCGGGCCAGCGAAGAATATCCAGGGGAGAAATTTGAGCGGGGCCGCTCATTTGGGTGGCCAGTTGTTCACAGGCTTCGATGCACTGGGTCACCAGTTCGTCGTTAATAGCGATGGCTCCACCTTCTTGGACAATCTTTAATTGCAGGGAGCAGTCCACTTTGCCTCGCTGAAGATGCTTGCGGGCTAGTTCACGCAATTCCATTTCTATTTCACGCACGGTGTCGGGTATTCGGAAATTAGTTTCCAGATAGCGATGATTAACCGAGCGTATTTCCCAGGTTGCGGTACCCCAATCGGATTCCAGAGTTTGGCGGGCAAAGGCGGTCATACTACTGGGCATATTGTATTCCCTGGAACATAGTTTGTTCCCCGATAAATGGTGTGAGGTTAAGCGTGCAATTAAAAATAGGCGCATATACTAACATGGCCCACCCTAAGCGAAATAATTCAGCTAAAATGACGGCCTTTTTTATCCCAGCAGGAAATACTCATGTCCCGACCTAGTGGCCGCCGCCCAGAACAACTCCGTAACGTAAAAATTACTCGCAACTATACCAAGCATGCAGAAGGTTCCGTGCTGGTTGAATTTGGTGATACCAAAGTGATCTGCACTGCGAGTGTTGATAATACAGTTCCACGCTTTCTTCGTGGTAAAGGCCAGGGCTGGGTGACAGCAGAATACGGTATGTTGCCACGCTCTACAGGTTCCAGAATGGGACGGGAAGCAGCACGTGGAAAACAGGGTGGGCGAACCCAGGAAATCCAGCGTTTAATCGGACGTTCACTTCGTGCAGCAGTTGACCTTAAAGCATTAGGAGAAAACACCATTACCATCGATTGCGATGTGATTCAGGCAGATGGAGGTACCCGAACCGCATCCATAACGGGTGCTTGTGTGGCATTGACTGATGCCATTTGCTCCCTACAGAAATCACAAAAAATTGATTCGAACCCATTAAACAATATGATTGCTTCGGTTTCGGTAGGTATTTATAACGGAACCCCTGTCTTGGACTTGGACTATGACGAAGATTCCAATGCTGAAACTGACATGAATGTGGTGATGAACAGTGATGGTGGCTTTATTGAGGTACAGGGTACTGCAGAAGCTGCACCATTTTCAGAAGAAGAGTTCCAGCAAATGATGGCATTGGCCAAACGTGGTATTGCTGACCTGGTTAAAGTTCAGAAAATGGCATTAGCACAAGACTGATTCTTTCAATACTTACCTCTTTCCAGCTGGGGAAATCTTGGCCTCAGCTGGAAGTTGAGAGGGGTGCTCAATCAACAGGGTTTTTTGCCTTCCTGTTTCTCCCCTGATAATTTTTATTCTTGTTTTTGATGTGCCAAACCATTTGGCGGTTATAGCTATAAGGTGTTTGTTAGCTTTTCCGTCAACGGGCGGTGAGGTGATATAAATTTTCAGTCTGTCACCATGAGAACCTTCCATGGTTCCAATTATTTCATTCCGTGATGCACGAGGTTGTAGTTGGCAGTGTAGAAGAAGGTCATGACCTTGCCATTGATAATGCATCTTCATCTACTTGTCGTGCGAATCGTTTAAATACCGGCTACAACATGTGCTGGTAGCTGAAGGTAGTTG
>JALQUJ010000194.1 GCA_023263825.1 Porticoccus sp. | reverse complement strand
CACCACCAAAGCGACGGCCTACACCTGCGGCAGGGACGATTATCCATGTATTCATATCAGCAGGACTCATATAAGGTTATTCATCCTCTTCCTTATCCACCACCATATAAAAGGTTTCGCCTTCCTTGATCATACCGAGATCTGTTCTGGCTCGTTCTTCCACGCTCTCTAATCCGTCTTTCAGGTTGGCCACTTCATTGGCCAACACTCTATTCCGTTCGCGCAACACTTCGTTTTCCTGTTGCTGCACTTCAACCTTGTGCTTTAACACTTGCCTTTGAGCAAGACTGCCCTCTCCTACCCACAGACGATACTGTAGGAACATGAGGATCAATGATAGGACTATCAGCAGCCAGCGCATGAATGAATTCTACCGGACAAAGTTAGTGGCGTCAGTGGTATGAACAATCAGAAACGTAAAGAAAAGGGCACAGAAAAATAAAGAGCATCAAAAGCTAAAACGAAATAAGGGATGGAAAACCACCCCTTATTAGTAGCAATCACAGCAGAAGCTACTTACTTAAATTCTGCTAAACCTCGGTAAGGAGCCATCCCTCCCAACTCTGCTTCAATGCGTAGCAGACGGTTATATTTGGAGACGCGGTCGGAACGACAAAGTGACCCTGTTTTAATCTGCCCCGCCGCTGTAGCAACGGCAAGGTCTGCAATGGTGGTATCTTCAGTTTCGCCAGAACGGTGAGAGATAACAGCCGTATAACCCGCATCTTTTGCCATTTGAATAGCGTCTAGCGTCTCCGAAAGCGAGCCAATCTGATTAAATTTGATCAGAATGGAATTGGCCACACCCATCTCAATGCCCTTGTTCAAGATACTAGTGTTAGTCACAAACAGGTCGTCACCTACTAGCTGAACGCGCTTACCCAATTTTTCTGTCTGGTATTTCCAACCATCCCAATCAGATTCATCTTGGCCATCTTCAATGGAAATAATCGGGTATTGATCGCACAGCTCTGCCAGAAAATCACTAAAGCCCTCTGAACTGTAGACTTTCCCTTCGCCAGACAGGTCATATTGACCATCTTTGTAAAACTCTGAAGAAGCACAATCAAGGGCCAAAGTAACATCCTCACCCAACCTATAACCTGCAGCACCGACAGCTTCCTTAATTACCGCCAATGCTTCTGCATTAGATGACAGATCAGGAGCAAAACCACCCTCATCACCAACGGCTGTATTCAAGCCTTTACCACTCAGTACTTTCTTCAGTGAGTGAAAAATTTCAGCACCCATCTGTAGGGCTTCTGCAAAGCTTTTGGCAGAAACAGGTTGAATCATGAATTCCTGAATATCCACATTGTTATCAGCGTGCTCACCACCATTAATGATATTCATCATGGGTACCGGCATGCTGTACTTGCCAGAGGTGCCATTGATGTCTGCAATATGTGCATAAAGAGGAACACCGCGAGAGATCGCTACGGCTTTTGCTGCCGCAAGGGATACGCTCAAAATTGCATTAGCACCATATTTTGATTTGTTCTCTGTGCCATCTGCTTCGATCATCAGACGATCCAGCTCACGTTGATCGGTAGCATCTTTGCCCAATAGCAATGAACGAATGTCAGTATTCACATTTTCTACTGCTTTAAGAACACCTTTGCCCAGATAACGGCTTTTATCTCCATCACGCAATTCCAGCGCTTCGCGAGAACCGGTAGAAGCACCTGAAGGTGCACAGGCTGAACCCACACTGCCATCATCTAAAATTACATCCGCTTCGATGGTTGGGTTACCACGGGAATCCAACACTTCGTAGGCTCGGATATCGGCAATTATGCTCATATAAAAACTCTCCAATGTAGACGAGGCTGGCACCTCATATTTGTGCCAACCAAATATAAAATTATTAAAATTGCAGTTGGGATTGTGACTCTTTTAATTGAACCTTTATCAAATCATCAACCGCTTTCATTTGGGTCAGGAAAGGCTCCAACTTATCTAATGGTAAAGCACTGGGGCCATCACACTTGGCATTATCCGGGTCGGGGTGAGCTTCTAAAAATAGACCAGCCAATCCAACAGCCATACCTGCTCGACCCAACTCTGCCACCTGATGACGGCGACCACCAGAGGCCGCGCCCATTGGGTCACGACATTGAAGCGCATGGGTGACATCGAAAATAAGGGGGAGGCCACCACTGACTTCTTTCATGGTACGGAAACCCAGCATATCAACCACTAAATTGTCATACCCCAAGCAAGCACCGCGCTCACACAGCATGATTTTTTCGTTGCCACACTCACGGAATTTATCCACGATATTACCCATCTGCGAAGGGCTCAAAAACTGCGGCTTTTTCACATTGATGACAGCATCAGTTTCAGCCATAGCCTTAACCAAATCTGTCTGACGCGCTAAAAATGCTGGCAACTGGATAACATCACAGACTTCAGAGACTGGCTGAGCCTGATAAATTTCATGAACGTCAGTAATTACCGGCACCTGGAAGGTTTGCTTAACTTCCTGAAAAATTTTGAGCCCCTCGTCCATACCTGGCCCACGATAGGAATGAATGGATGAGCGATTAGCCTTATCAAAGGAGGCTTTAAATACATAGGGAATTCCCAACTTTTGGGTCACTTCCACATAGTGTTCTGCCACCTGCATGGCCAAGTCACGAGACTCTAAAACATTCATTCCCGCAAATAATACAAAGGGATTATCGTTGGCAACAGAAATGCCACTAACATCGATTGTTTTAGATGGTGACATGCCTACACTCCCTCAGCTTGCTTTAAAGCTGCCTTAACGAAACTGCAAAACAACGGATGTCCTTGGCGAGGTGTAGACGTAAACTCAGGGTGGAACTGGCAGGCAAAAAACCAAGGGTGACCTGGGATTTCAATAGTTTCTACCAGGGTTTTATTTTCTGACCAGCCACCAATTTGCAATCCGCCCTCTTCTAACTGAGGCACATAATTATTATTCACTTCGTAACGATGACGGTGACGTTCCAAAATTTCTTCAGATCCATAAATTTCATGGGCCATGGTATTTTCGATCAGATAACTCTTTTGAGCACCCAGACGCATAGTGCCACCTAAATCTGAATCTTCGTTGCGTTTTTCAACGTTACCTTCGGTATCAATCCATTCTGTAATCAGACCGATCACTGGATGAGCTGAGTTAGAAACAAATTCAGTACTATTAGCACCTTCTAAATTACAGACATTACGAGCGAATTCAATCATCGCTACCTGCATGCCCAAGCAAATACCCAAGTAAGGTATGTTATTTACTCGGGCATGGTTTACTGC
>JALQUJ010000032.1 GCA_023263825.1 Porticoccus sp. | reverse complement strand
GCTCGATCAACTGTTCCCCCACGGTGAGGTAGGGGTTCAGGGAGGTCATCGGGTCCTGGAAGATAATGGCGATATCGTTGCCGCGTACCTTGCGCAGTTGTTTCTCGCTGAGGCTCAGCAGGTCGCGCCCACCGAACAGCGCCGTACCCGATTCGATCTTGCCGGGCGGCTGGGGAATCAGCTTCAGCAGGCTGTAACAGGCCACCGATTTGCCGGAACCGGACTCGCCAACAATGGCCAGGGTCTCACCCTGGCCCACGGAAAAACTGACACCGTCCACGGCCTTCACCACCCCGGCGCGGGTATGGAAGTGGGTGGTTAGGTCAGTAACGGTCAGTAGTGCCATTTTCTAGAACTTTTATTTGCTCATTTTAGCTTGGTAAAAGCCTTCATGATCTCACCTGCACCCGGCATAGTGGGCCCTGATTCTGCAACAAGTAACCCTGTTTCACTTCTGCTAAATAACGCTTGGAGCACAATGTCACGAGAGCTTTCATCAATTTTTTTATCATTAATCAATGATAGGTACAAATATGTTAGTTGTTCTCGCTCTTCTGCATCTCTCATTAGATGAAATGAGCTAAATGTCAGCCTTGATAGAGTTTTCACCATAAAAGCATAGATAGCTAATACAATTCCAAAGATCACGATACCTTGGACCGTATTAATCTGAATAGATAGGTGTTGTCCTGTTAACCAGTCAGCGAAAAAGTCAGAGAAATAGACAATACCCAATAGTACTGATGCTAGAAGGGTAAGAGACCACAGACCACCTTGAATACCAAATTTTCTTGCCGCGTCTTTCCAATATTTTGCTGGCTTTTCAAGTCGGAGTTTTTCCTGATATGTGTTTTCAAGGTCAGAGATACGGGTTCTGCAACCATCCATAAAAGCAATAAATTCATCTTTATGTTCTGCTTGCTGGGTATCATGTTCTTTCTCTGACTGATTCAGCCAATCAGACCAGCCTTCACGACTTTCTATTTCCCATGAGTTAAAGCTATCTTTGAACTTTTCTACTTCGCCAGTAAGGTTTTTGGTAGTTTCTTCAAGTTGGTTTCGGAGGTGCCCTAGTGAACGTTTTTCTCCATTTCTCCGTTTAACAAGGTCAGAATCTTGGTTTACAAATTCGTAACCAAGCATGGCGCCGAGAAAGGTGGAATACGTATTTAGGTTGCCAGTCTGCTTTTTTATAAC
>JALQUJ010000204.1 GCA_023263825.1 Porticoccus sp. | reverse complement strand
AGTTCAGCGCCGAATAATTCGCCTCTGTGCCCAACGTGGCAAACGTGTAATTGTGGCAACACACATGCTTGAGTCTATGATCGAAAATCCAATCCCTACCCGTGCTGAAGTAACAGATGTTGCCAATGCTGTTTATGAAGAAGCCGATGCCATTATGCTGTCCGGTGAAACCACCATTGGTAAATATCCGATCAAGTGTGTTGAAATCCTCGCACGAATCGCCGGATCAATTGAGCATAGTCCTGGCCTGCAATTTACCAAAGATCTTGAACTAAAAAATGATAAAGAGGAAATTGCTGCCGCAGCAGTAAAACTGGCTGAATCAATTAATGCCAAAGCCATTATCGTTCCAACCAGACGTGGGCGTATGGCGAACTATGTAACTAATTGCCACCCTCAAACACCCATTATTTGTGCTTTTACCAACGACAGCAGAACACGACGACAGCTAGTGATGAACCGCAACGTTCTCAGCTTCCGAATTAACTTTAGTGATGACCCAGAGAAAACCCTGGCAAAAGCTGCAAAAATTCTAATTGAACGCCCGGAATTTTCTCCCGAAGACAGACTTGTTGTCATCTCCGATGCACTAGCGGGCTCAGGCATTGATGCAATCCAAATCCGTCAGCTAGGTGATTTATTAACCGTTGAGACTGAATAACAGCAAGAATCGTAATAAAGGGTGGGCAATCCAATATGGAAATGAGCATGTATAAAATTGCTTATAAAAAAATTGCCCACCCAATATTTACTACACCAATAATACTCACTGCTTTCATAAGCCTAAACGTCCTACTAGCACCGTTATCCAGCCAAGCATCACCCAGTAAAAATCTCACGGATCATTTATCTGCGACCAATGTTATTTTATTTATTGGTGACGGAATGGATGAACACCAAATCACCATGGCCCGTAATTATCTCTACAGCCCAAAGGGGTTATTTGCCATGGAACAAATGCCCGTTCGCAGTTCAGTCAAAGTACAAACCCTTCGAGAAGACAACCCGAAACAATTTCGACATATTGCAGACAGCGCTAATAGTGCTACCACACTGGCTACAGGTGTACTGACTAGCAAGGGAAGAATTGCTACTGCTGCACTAACAAACCATGCACTACCCACTATTCTTGAAGATGCACAACGGGCGGGTTATCGGACAGGAATTGTCACAACAGCCAGTCTAACCGATGCTACACCTGCAGCCTTTGCGTCACACTCACCCCACCGTGACTGTGAAAGTCCTGAGGAGATGAAGGCCAGACATCCCTTTATTCCACCAACACAACAATGTACTCACAATCAAAAAAAGCGAGGTGGTCAAGGCTCTATTGTCGAACAATTAATTAACGCCAATGTCGATGTTCTATTGGGTGGTGGCAGGAAATATTTTAAGCAGTCTGTCGGAAAAAGCTCCTTTATTGAGCAAGCCCAGCACAAAGGTTATGCCCTTTTACAAACACAAACAGATATTCAGGGCACACCAGAACACTCCAAACTACTCGGGTTATTTTCTAAAAAACACCTTCCAATAGAGTGGATCGGTGAAAATTACCGTCGAGCAAAAAAAATTAAGACAGATGCTGATGGTCATCACATTTACCCACAGCCATTTACCTGTACACCTAACACCCGTTTCAAAAATACGCCGACACTCAGCCAAATGACCGATAAAGCGTTACAAACTTTATCCCACAACAACACCAAAGGCTTTTTTCTCGTGGTAGAAGGTGCATTAATCGACAAGCAAGCCCATAAAAGAAATCCTTGTGGGCAGATAGGTGAGCTTCGAGCTTTTGACGAATCAATTTCCACAGGAAGAGAGTTCGCATCCAAATTCCCAAACACTCTTGTCATTGTAACCGCAGACCATGGCCAAGCCGGGCAAATCGTTCCTCTACCTGAAAGCTATGAACTTGTTAGTAACGCCGTTACAGCACCCCAATACCCGACTGGCTATTACGCTGTACTAAAGACCTTATCAGGGGAGTTGATGGCAATCAGCTACGCCACCAATTCATCACCCAAGG
Source organism: Porticoccus sp. (assembly GCA_023263825.1). Taxonomy (GTDB): domain Bacteria; phylum Pseudomonadota; class Gammaproteobacteria; order Pseudomonadales; family Porticoccaceae; genus Porticoccus. The sequence goes on along the minus strand of JALQUJ010000204.1, from coordinate 1,527 downwards.
GTATGTGGGAAATGCATACAGGTACTAATGTGCCAGCTTTCATGGAAGGCCCGGAACTAAAAAATGTGCCAGTTACTATTGACCAACGTTATATCAATAATTTGATGCGGCAACACTTAAAGCTAGGGACTATTCAGTAATAGGGCTAATGTTTCCTGTAAATTTCTTTTCAGAAACCCAGTTTTAAACTCAAAAACTTAGTTTAAAAAAACCTGATAGGCCGGATTATCTGTCTCATCAACCCAGGTATAACCAAGGTCATCTAGGAAAGCTGCAACCTTTTTACGCTCACCAGTGGGTACCTGTAAACCTGCCAGGACTCGCCCATAGGCTGCACCGTGATTGCGATAATGGAACATGGAAATATTCCAACGTCCACCAAGCTTATTCAAGAATTGCATTAATGCGCCAGGGCGCTCTGGGAATTCAAACCGGTACACCACTTCATCGGTAGCTTCTTCGGCACGCCCACCCACCATGTGGCGAATATGTAATTTAGCAATTTCATTATCCGTCATATCCACCAATGGATATCCTTTAGCCTCAAGGTCAGACACCAGCTGAAAGCGGTCTTCATCGGATGTCACCTGAACACCCACAAAGATATGCGCCTGGGAAGGATCGCCCATACGGTAATTAAATTCGGTGATATTACGTTTGCTCAATGCAGCACAAAATTTCTTAAAGCTACCAGGTTGCTCAGGTATCGTCACAGCCAAAATAGCCTCACGCTTCTCACCTATTTCTGTTCGCTCAGAAATATAGCGCAACCGATCAAAGTTAATGTTGGCGCCACTATCAACAGCCAAAAGTGTTTGCCCTTGCACGCCCTTGCTATCAACATATTTTTTCAGGCCAGCCACACCTAATGCACCCGAAGGCTCACAGATAGATCGGGTATCATCAAAAATATCCTTAATAGCCGCACTGATTTCATCGGCAGAAACGGTAACCACCTCATCCACAGTATCTTTAAGCACTCGAAATGTTTCTTTGCCAATTTGAGCAACAGCGGTGCCATCAGCAAAAATACCCACATGCTTTAATCGAACCCGACGACCGGCATCCATTGCAGCTTTCAAACAAGCGGCATCATCGGGTTCTACAGCAATCACCTTCACATCAGGGCGAACGTAATTGATATAAGCCGCCATACCAGCACACAGGCCCCCACCGCCCACTGGGATAAACACTGCATCCAGCGGACCAGAGACCTGACGGAGAATTTCCATGGCAATGGTGCCCTGCCCTGCAATGACATCCGGATCATCAAAGGGGTGGATATAAGTCATACCCTTTTCCGCCACTAACTTCTGAGCATAATCCGAGGCATCATCATAGGTATCACCATGCAAGACCACTTTAGCACCACGGGCTTTTACCGCATTCACGGGGGCAAAGCCGCCGCTTCGCGTTGGTCGCGGATCTTGCGTGGCAAGCCCCACACTCACTGTCGCGGAGCAGGCCAAAAGCGTAGGTCCAGCCAGCGGTGGTGGGTATTTTTGTTTATTTGGCAGATTAACCAAT
>JALQUJ010000177.1 GCA_023263825.1 Porticoccus sp. | reverse complement strand
ATTAAGGCTGATATAGTTACAGCTGAGCAAGTTATTAATTGAGATTTCTTATCGCCGATCGTTCTACCAAAAAAACCGACCACAAAAGAAGCCAGAATGCAGTAAACCAAAGCAGAACCAACGCTGGATTCTCGAGGCTACTGACAGAGTGGGAACAACGTTCAGCAGATCAAGCCGACCGAATGTCCACAGATGTTCGTGTACACCAAACAGACCACATTAAACTGATGGCCCTATCTAAGCTCTACCATCTGCCTGTGAATGAGCTAGCGGGCAGCTTGCTACAACAAGCTCTGGAAAGGCTTGAAGCTGAAATGCCCTATATACCAGGCAGTAAGGTGATACGGGTGGAAGAAGGTGATGAAATCTATGAAGACATAGGTCCAACACCACGCTATTTAGCCGCCCAAAAATTGGTTCGGGAAGAACACAACAGAAAAAATAAATAGCGCAAACGGAATTCAGTATAATGCGCCTCCTTCATGGAGGCTCCGCATTGCAACCGATTAATCCCGACAACTACCAACAACAACTCGAAGAAAAACTGGATAGATTAAAAACAGAGTTCAGCGGGCTACCTATACCCGAAATAGCTGTACATACCTCTGAGCCACTTCACTTTAGAATGCGTGCAGAATTTCGTATTTGGCATGAAAACGGATGCGCCCACTATGCCATGAACAAACCTGGGGAAAAGCGCCCTTATATCATCGAAGACTTTCCCATTGGTGCTGAGCTAATCAACCAATTGATGCCCAAATTATTAGACGTCATTGATGCCAGCGAGATCCTAAGCCGCCGCTTATTTAGTGCTGAGTTTCTTACTACCCTCAGTGGAGAAGCACTTATTACCCTGATTTACCACAAGCCCCTAGAGCAGGAATGGGAACAAGCAGCCAGAACACTACAGCAGCAGCTAGGCACACCTATTATTGGCCGTAGCCGCAAGCAAAAAGTTGTACTGGATAAAGATTTCGTTATCGAACAGATACAAGTGGCTGGCAAAGACTACTATTACCAACAAGTAGAAACCGGCTTTACCCAACCCAATGCCCGGGTGAACCAAAAAATGTTGAGCTGGGCAGTAAAACACAGTGCTCAATGCCAGGGAGATTTACTCGAACTCTATTGTGGTAACGGCAACTTTACCTGTGCACTAGCACAAAATTTTGACCGGGTTTTAGCCACGGAGATTTCAAAAATTTCCGTGCGTTCAGCCGAATATAATTTTGCCAGTAACAACATCGACAATGTCACCATTGTTCGTATGTCGAGCGAGGAGTTTACCGAGGCTCTCAACGGAGTTCGGCCTTTCCGCCGGCTCAAAGAAATCGATCTTACCAGCTACAACTTCAGCACTATTTTTGTCGACCCACCACGGGCAGGTCTAGATGATGCTACTGTAGATCTGGTTAAACAGTTCGACAATATTCTCTATGTTTCCTGTAACCCGGAAACACTAAAAAACAATCTGAGAAGCATTTGCGAAACCCACACAATTAAACACTTTGCTATCTTTGATCAGTTTCCCTATACCCATCATTTGGAATCAGGCGTATTGTTGAGAAAGAAGCTATAAATATTCATCCTATTTTTAAAACCCAGAAGATACCCCATTACATTTATACACAAACTTCAGTCTTGTTAATAAACTTCCAAAATGCCTAAATTTAGCTTCTTTTTTTGATCCAAACCCAACAAGAAAAGCTAAACTACTATGCCAATCCATTATTGTTTTGCCTACCCGGGTATTTATTTTACATGATGTTATTTATCATTTTTTTAGGATATTTCACCACAGCAAAAGTCAGACATACACCATGCCCCATGATATTCAAGGGTTCTGTAATTCACGCTTTTTTTGTATGCAAATCTTCTCACTGTTTATATTTATGGTGAAATGATGGCAAAACCCGCTTGATATGGGTCAAAAAAAGCCTAATTTTTTGCCCTGTAGTTTTTTTACAACCTATTAAGTGACGACGTTTTTCTGTATCATGTTGTCCCAGAATTTATAAGAGGTCACCTCCC
>JALQUJ010000170.1 GCA_023263825.1 Porticoccus sp. | reverse complement strand
TGTGCCCCGATCATAGACCAGATGAAATTCCACATAACGGCCATGGCGATAAAGCTGGAACTGTTTTTCCCGCTCACCCCAAACCATCTCTTTACGACGCTGGATAATGGGTAAATAGGCATCCAAATAACTATCACCTACTGAACGCATTAAACCAAAGCTCTGTTCAAAACCAGGCTCATTGTAGTCATCAAAAAACAAACCACCGATACCACGTGGCTCATTGCGATGCTTGAGGAAAAAGTAGTCGTCGCACCACTGCTTAAATCGTGGGTATACAGCTTCACCAAAAGGATCACAGGCAGATTTTGCTGTTTGGTGCCAATGCTGGCAATCCTCAAGGTGACCATAATAGGGTGTCAGATCGTAACCACCTCCAAACCACCATACCGGCTCTTCACCAGGCTTTTCTGCGATGAAAAACCGTACATTGGCATGGGAAGTAGGAATGTAGGGATTTTCTGGATGCATAACCAGAGAAACACCCATGGCTTCAAAAGAACGACCGGCTAATTCTGGGCGTGCTGCGGTAGCAGAAGGGGGTAACTGGGTGCCATGCACGTGGGAGAAATTAACCCCACCCTTTTCAAATACTCCACCATCGGTAATCACTCGGCTGCGGCCACCACCACCTTCTTCACGTACCCAGCTATCTTCTTGAAATATGGCTTGCCCATCTTCGACCTGCAAGCCAGTACAAATGCGGTCTTGTAAATTCAGTAGATAATCTTTTACTGCCAATTTATCGGTCATTTTTTATACCTATTGAAACTAACTTAAGAAGATCAGAGTAGGGCAACCCCAGTGTATCAAGTTATTGATTGCAACCTAGCCACGGAGTCAATGACTTATCCAGAGCGAATAGTCTCACCTGTGATTAAATGTTTAATTGACGTTGGCTTTCCACTGCTACCCAATAAACCGGGCACCACATAATCAAGCTGGTTTCGAAAGTACAAGTTTACTTTTAGTCGGCTTTTAGCCGGAGGGAACCCATGGGGGTTTGCTGAAGTCGAAACCAAAGGCCCGTCAAATGACCGACACAGTTCAGCTGCAACAGGATGATCAGTTACCCGAATGGCCAATGTATCACGCCCTCCGGTAATCCAAGGCGGGGCAACAAAGTTGTTGGGTACAAGCCATGTCTGAGGGCCTGGCCAACTGGCTTTTAATTGATCTAACCGGGATTGGGATAATCCCGCTAAGAACGGAAATAACTGTTTAATCTCCGCAGCAACAAGGATTAATCCCATGCCAAACTGACGACGCTTCATGGCAAGTAGCCGAGATACAGCCCGCTCTGAAAAAGGGTCGCAACCCAAACCCCACACAGCTTCCGTGGGATAAGCTATCACACCATTGTTGTTCAGTACCCCAGAGGCTTGTGTAATAGCAAGTGAGCTAATGTGGGGAAAATCCATAACGGCCCTTACTTAACCGTTATTCAATTTCTCTTGCAAAGCAGTATCTTTCTCAATAATAGCCTTTGCATTAGCGGCCCTTTCATCGATCAGTTTTTGATGCAGTTCAGGATCAGAAACACCCATGATTTGGGTCGCCAAATAAGCCGCATTTTTTGCGCCAGCCTTGCCAATAGCTACTGTTGCCACAGGGATACCACCAGGCATTTGTACCGTGGAAAGTAGGGCATCCAATCCATCCAGAGAAGAATTGATAGGCACGCCAATTACGGGCTTAAGGGTATTTGCAGACACTGCACCAGCCAAATGAGCCGCCATACCCGCAGCACAAATAAACGCTGCGCAACCACGAGCATCAGCATCTTTAACATAGCTGTGGGTAGCTTCTGGTGTACGGTGTGCAGAGGAAACTTTTACTTCAAAGGAAACATCAAATTTCCGCAAAATCTCAAAACTGGCTTCCATCACCGGAATGTCGGAATCAGAACCCATAAGGATCGCAACAAAGGGTTTGCTCATTTTTTACTCTCCCGAAAAAAAACGCCGCAGGCTACCCGAATATAGTGGCTTTGGCAAATCAGTGCGGCCAATGCTTTGTCGAGACGAGACAATATACCTTAAGTCTACTCAAGTCGATCATACAGTCCATTTTG